>JBCCFX010000085.1:0-14844 GCA_039029515.1 Planctomycetota bacterium | reverse complement strand
CACCGACACAGCACCCGTCGCCACAGAGCGTCCGGGTGATCCTCCTCGACCCTATGCAACCTAGCACCGGGTCCGGGGTGGTTCAAGAAACACTTCCGGGCTCTCGTCATCAGTCCGCGTGAGGGCTGGATTTCTGACAGTTTTCCTGAGAGAAATCTCGTTTCCGAGCAGATCACTCATGAGAGGCCCCGTTGCGTTGCGGGGTCAGGTCACACCGTAAGGGCCCTATCCGGTGAAGATGCCCCGGCGTATGCCGGGGTTCTTCGTATCACGGGTTCGGGATTGGCCGCAGTGGGTCGGACGGTGAGGAGGACGGACACCAAGACCGCGGAGGCTGCGAGAGACATGGAGGAAAAAGGTTGAGAAATCTCGGACGCAACTGAGAGATCGGTGTCCCGCGCGCAGATCACTCATAGAGAGGATTCACCTTCTTTCCTCGAGAACCACAACTCCGTCTCCAGGAATCCTGAACCTGAGTCAACCTCGGTCTCCATTGCGTGAGGCCGGGGTCGACTCGCTTTTGGAGCTGACAGCTGATAGCTAGAAAAAACGCCCCTCGAGTGAGGGGCGCGGGTGTGTCAACGTTGAGAATTCACTCCGGCGTGACTACCACCTCGAACACTGAGTACCGATAGGCGACGGTCAGCAGCAGGTCTTTCGCGCGATGATTAACCGTGACACTCGGCGGAGTCTGCAGTGTCGACAGACGGCGTGCTTCGATCCGGCTCAAGCTGGGCCGCGTTGTCCATCCATTCCCGTAGAACGCGATGTTGAGTTCATGAAATCGCGATGCAGAGTCATCCGGGAAGTTCCAGATCTTGAATTGAGCGAAATCTCGTGCCGAGTGTTCGTGCAACAGTGTCGCGCGCCCTTCCTGAGATGGGCTGCCATATCCATCAAATGCCATGGCCACGGGCATGGGAGTGCCATCGTCATCGTCCATTGTGCCGAGGAAATCAATGGCGAGCGTATCAAACGCATCGTCACGTTCATCTTCACCTTCGTACTCCACCGTGATTGCGGGAATGTCGTATTCACCGCGGACATCATCCTTGGAAATCACCTTCACGTCGCATCCGTTTGTCGGGTCGACGGTGATGGTTGCGACGACATCGTCAGCGACAACCGCATCCTGTGGTGACATCGCCGGCATAAGCAGAAGCGGTGCGAGCAGGCTCGCAGTACCAATCGTAAAGACTCGAATATTCATGCAAACTCCCCTGTGAAAAGAAACGGGTTCATGGGCTCACTCGAGCACGATTGTGATCGTCGAGTAGTAGTACTGAATCTTGATTTCGTGCTTGCCGGTCTTGCGCTTGATATACACATCAGGCGTCAGCTTCGGATTGACGGTCTTCCGAGTCGTCGCGGTGACGGTCGTATTGGACGAAACGTCCCAGTTCCCTGAGAACGACACATCGACCGTGTGCACGTCATCATCCGACTTAACGGTCGGAACGGCCAGCGTAAAGCTTGCGTAGTTCGTGCCGAGCGGCTTAACGGTCGCCGTTCGGACCGTACTGCTGAACTTATATGCCTGATCTACCTGTGTCGTGGGTGTACCACCGTTGTAGCTCAGGCCGTACAGGTTGAACGTGAGATCAGCAGTGCCGCCGCCTGCGGCGCCCTCGACATATTCCTGCGTTCGGTAGCCGACTTTCTCGTCGCTCCCGTATGTATCCTCCGCGCGCACATAGACATCACAACCATTGGTTGGGTTGGTGAGAATCTTGGCTGGTTCAAAGTCCACGCCGGTGCTCTTCCGCATGGATGAATCGGTGTTGCAGCCGGTCAGAACGGCCGCCGCGCAGAGCACGCTGGCAGACAAAAATGTCTTCATGGTGATTCCCCTGAGTAGATTCGTGAGTTATTTGATTTCGATACGAAGCATGGAAAACTGGTACGCGATGTGCAGGTACAGGCGCGAACCTGCGCGTTCCATGGTCATTTCAGGATGTCGGTAATACCGTCCGGCCGGGACGGGATCTGCATAGCATTTGAAGCCACTTGGTTTGGCGTCCCAATTTCCCACGAAGGAACAAGGCAATTCATGCGGAGCTCTCGGCCTGTTCAGCGGCACGGTCAGCACAAACGACGCTGCAGCCGGACTCGTGCGCGGCGTTGCATCGGCCTTGTGAATAGATGTGCCGCCCGGCGCATCAAACACATACGCGACCTTGACGCCGTTAACCTTCTGGTTGGTGCCAGATCGATGTGTGAGCTCATACACCTCGATCGTCAAGAGCGAATCATCGTTGGAATCGACGGAGTACTCATGCCAGCGATAGTCCACGCCCGCGCTGCCGCGATACGAGCTCTTGGCCTTGACGAGCACATCGCAACCGTTCGTCGGATTGAATGAACGAAACTGTGACGAACGGTCAGGCCACATGTCAGTCGCTTCAGCCGCGGCTTGCGCTGCGAATACGGCATCGCTCTGAACGACATCAGAAGATGCCATTGGCGCTGACGCTTGCGCGCTCCGGGCCGGCTCACATCCAACCATGGACATCGTCAGCACGACGAGCAGGCAACATCCGAACAACAGGATCTGGTGGCGCATTGTCATGTGAACTCCTCTCACTGTGTTTTAGCCTGATCCAACGCCCGGCTTGGGCGCACACCGATCAGTTTCGACCCCGTTGATGGCAGCATGTTGAACCGGCGCGTCACACGCAAGTCGCGTGTTCCATTATCGAACGAGCCGCCGCGTACCGATTTCCACACCATCGCGTACGCGGGCGTGATCGCACCGGTTGTTTGATCCATGGATTTGATCCCACCGGCAAAGCCACCGCAATACGGATCGCGCGTCCACTCGCGCACATTGCCCAGAACGTGATACAAGCCAAACGGATTTGGCGAACCTGCTTCTGCCGGCGCGTGACGAAGGTATCCATCGTCATACGTCGGTGGCTCAAGTTCGGTCGTCGTCACGCCGGAACGCGCAGCACTGATGTCATAGAAGTTCTCGTATGGATGAATGGATGACGGATCATCGCTGTTCGTCCAGTAAAGCGTCATTGTGCCGCCGCGGGCGCCGAATTCCCATTGCGCTTCCGTTGGCAACTCAAGGTCAAGTAGTGACATCACCCGCTGTGCATCGTGCCAGGTGATGGATTCAACCGGATGCGTGCGCGTTGCCGGTAACGGTTGTGATCCTGGCCGCATCGTGAAGAACCGTTCGCTCGGGATTGCGCGGGCGATACGCAGCCATTGGCCCTGGTTGAGTTCGTATTTGGACAGAAAGTACGGCGCGAGTTCAATCGCTTTGCCGTAGCGCTCAACGGGCTTGATGAATCCATTGCCATCATCGGCGGCGGGCGCACCCATCACGAACTCGCCACCCGGCATCAGGACGAGCACGATCCCGGTATCGCCGTTGATCTGGAGCACGCCATTGGCATCACGCGAAGGCTCGGCGCCGGATGCGACATGCCAGAACTCCCACAAGCCAGACTGCGGATCGCGGCCGATCGGGACGAGACCGAGTTGCGGTGCAATGCTCAGACCCTGGTAGAGCGGGCATTCGTCATCGTTCCGTATGGAAGTAATGGCATCGTCCCACCGCTGCGCATGATCGACGAGAGAAACTGTATGCAACGCAGCGGCGGCATCGCGTCGCGCGCGCACCTCGTCGATCAAGCCGAAGTCCGGATGACTCAGCATGCGAATGTTCGCGAGCAGGCGCGAGAATTGATGCTCTTCTTCGGAGAACATCGGTTCACGTATCAACAGAGACTCCGCCTGAAACGTGAGGCGATCAACGTACTGCTGGAGAATTGGCTGCTCGACATCCAGCACCGCGTTGCGTTCGATACCGATGTCGCCCGCTTCAGGATTGTGGATGTCGTATGTATCCTGAAGATCGTTCAGGTAGTCCGTAAGAAATGTCGCGCGGTTGGCCAGTGCGGGATCCAGTGGCGTCCACGCCAATGGCGGTTCGAGCCAGCCAAACGTGCCGAAGTATTCTTCAGAAAGCTCATCCTCACGTGCGACCAGCGCCTCGGCACGCTCAAGCCACGCATCCATCGCCGGCACCGAATCGGGATGAATCGGCCATGAGGCATCGGCCTCATCCACCAGTGCTTTCGCCTCGCGCATGTCCAGGAGCAGTTGCGTCCTGTCCAGCGCGATCGCTTTCTCTTCCAGCGCTTCACTCTTCTGCACGAAGCCGATACCGGTCCCAATGCCGCCGATCAACAGTGCGGCGAGGACAATGCCGGCGACCGTCGCCTCCAGTCGATATCGCTTCAGAGCCTTTCGCAGGTGATACCAACGTGAATCCGGGCGCGCGATGATCGGTCGATCGCTCAGGTAGTTCTCAATGTCATGAGCCAGCGAGAGCGCGGAGTCATACCGGCGTTCCTTCTCCTTGCGCAGCGCCATGAGCGGGATCCAATCCAGTTCCTGCCGCAACGTTCGTTCGAGATGGGTCGAATCCGTTCCTCGCAGTCGCGAGGTATCTTCATTGAGGATTCGTGTACTGGGCTTCTCAACCGAAACTTCGCGCACAACACGCTGCATTTCCTCGACGCTCTTGCGAATGAAGAGTTCACGTGGAATCGGCAACGCGCCGGTCAGGAGTTCGTAGAGAATCACACCAAGTGAATACACGTCAGCGCGCGTGTCGAGCTCCGCCGCCGCACTCGAGGCCTGCTCAGGACTCATGTATTGCGGCGTCCCGATGAACGCACCAATCGTGGTGAACACGGTGAAGTCGGTCAGGCGCTGGTTGAGTGCCTTGGCGACGCCGAAGTCGATCACCTTCGGACGCGGCGCGCCATCAACCTCACCCACAAGAATATTGCTCGGCTTCAAGTCTCGATGCAGCACGCCGCGCTGGTGCGCATGGTGGACCGCACGGCAGACATCGGTGAACAGCGCCAGCCGCGCGCGCACATCCAGTTTGTTTTCATCGCAATAGTCAACGATGGTCAGGCCTTTGACGTACTCCATCACGAAGTACGGCAGCCCACTGAGCATCGTGCCGGCATCAAGCGCCCGCGCGATACCCGGATGTTCCATCATGGCCATCGTCTGCCGTTCCTGATCGAAACGGGCGACGATGTCATCGCGCTGCATACCGGGTCGAATGACCTTGATCGCGACGCGCCGGCCACGGAGCGGTGCCAACTCTTCAGCGAGATAGACGTACGCAAAGCCGCCTTTGCCGATGAACTGAAGAATTCGGTACTTCTCATCGATGATCGTGTTGTCGTCGAGCGCATCGCCCGGCCGCGCAGTCGGGTCCGGGTTGACAACCGTCTCGGTCCCGCCAACGACCGATGCAGGAATCTCCAGCTTCGAATCGAGCAGATCATCATGATCGATGTGCTCAAGCAACGAGAGCACTTCATCGCGCACGGCATCGTCGCCGGTCGTGGCGTCGCGAACGTAGTCCGCGCGCTCCTCCGTGGGCTTCTTCATCGCCTCGGCGAGCACCTCATCCACACGTTGTCGTTGCGCGTCATCCATTGCCGGCTGCGTTTCCCTGACCTGAATCCACCGCAGGCGCACCGCAGCGCGGCCCACCGAAGACTGACTGGCAATCGGGTCTGGCACCGGCCGGAGAAATCCGACAGAAATCCCCGCCACATCCCGGGACGCGGATTGTAGTACGCAAGCAATTCAGTGACAGCATTGTCGCGGACATACATCCAGTCGTGACGATGTCGCGTCTCGCACCAACTCTGTGAATTGTGGCACGGAGTACACAGGGAATCACGGTGAAATTCCACTTGGCCATTCGTCGCCCGGTGATACAGTGCGCGGCGCGACATTCCGCGGAAAGGCAGGTGCATATGAAGAACCGTCTTGCATTACTGGTGCTCGGTGCGGTCGCGATGTCGATCGGCACCACCTCGGTGTCAGCCCAGGCGCTGACCGATCGGAAACCCAAGGGTCAGGAGGTGATTTACCGTCTCAACGACGGGGCGTCCTACATCGAAGGCTGCTTCGATCCGTGTCTGTGTCCTATTTCGTTCTCGGGCATTCGCGGCACACTCACATTGAAGCAGACCGGTATGTTCGGCAACGTGTTCACCTACGCCGTCGATGACGTCAACTGGTTCGTCGGCAACGGGGCAACGCAGGACCGTCTGATCACCGGGTCCGGCACGTACACGCGCATCAGCGGCTTCGCCGGCTGGGTGCATGAGATCGAACTGAAGCTCAGCATCGATGGCGGACCGTTCGTTGAATTCAACAGCGGCCTCCAATTCGGTGGCGGCGACTTCCCCGACATCAGCGGCTTGTCCGTCAACATGAATGATCTGTTCTGTTACGACATCCAGATCGGGATCGACGCCTCGAACGTTCCTGCGGACGAAGTGCTCGTCGAACAACTCGTCGTGAACGAAAGTTCACTGACGCAGGGCTGCCTCCCGCCGTGTCTGTGCCCGATCGCATTCCTCGGTAATCTCACCGGCGAAGCGACGTTCGTGCCGCTCATCGATTCCGGCAACTACCAGGAGTTCGCGGTGGTGAACGTGGCGTGGAAGACGGTGCCGTTCGCTGTCCCGGCTGACTTCCCGCACGTGCCGCGCACGTTCATCGGCAACGGCCGGTATGTGCGCATCGTCGGCATTGCGGGCTTCCTGCAGGAGATGGAGTTGTCACTGAGCGACACCGGCGCGCCGGCGGAGGTGTTCGCGAGTGGACTTGTCGATGGCGGGGCGGACTATCCGGTGTTTGGCATTTCGATTTCGGACAACGATTTCGTCTGCTTCAACCGGGTTCTCGGTCTGAGCTTCAAGCCTCGACCCGCGCCATTGATTCAGGCGGGAACGCCATAAGTCTCGTCGTTTGTATTGATGAATCATCTAGCACGCCGGTCCCGTTCGCGGGGCCGGCGTGCCTTGAATGGAGACGAGGCCCAAGCGCGAGCGAGGGCACACTCTTGTAGACAGGGCCACCGCGGCGACTCGGCATCTGCATTGCTGTAGGTCTGGCTTGTCAGCCTGCCTGAATCAGAGCTGTGAGATATCAAGTCACTCGCCAACGTGTCATCGTTTGTTAGCATCAAGAGTTATGGACGACCAGGCGACACAACATAAGACTCCGCGTGGCTCGAAACCCAGCTGGGTTGACGAGAGCTCGTTCGGTCTCATCAAGGCGTGTTCGGAGTTGCGGGCGACGTACCAGATTCGATTGCTTCTGTTCATGGCGATGAGAGACCAGAAACAACTTGTTCTCCAAGTCCCGAAGAAGTGCAAGCTCCGAAAGGACCTCAAAGCGCTTAAGAAGCAGCACTCGAAGATTCTGAAGATCAATCGGAGCAAGTCATGAGCCTCTATCTGACAATCTTCGACCGGTCTGAGCAAGAGGTCGAAGGCGTTGAAGTTGGTTCGTATGCAGACTTCGGCGACTTTCGAGATGCGATTGCCAAGTACGTGGAAGACAATCAATGGGGATCGAAGTGTCCAACGCTCATGTTGCATAGTGATTGCGATGGCGTGTGGACATCCGATGAAGCAGTCCTCTTGCAGGGCGAGCTTGAAGTGATTGGCGCGTGCTTTCGTGCCCTACCGCCGATCGCCTGGGACGCAGATTGGCGCACGAGTGCAGCCGAGCAAGCCGGTGTGAGTATTGATTCGATGTATGCGTGTTTTGTTGATGTCGATGGGCAACCGCTTGTGGATCGTCTCATTGAGCTTGCACAGATCAGCCAGCAGTCTCAATTGCCGATTCTCTTTCAATGAAATGAATGGCGGTTCGGCATCAACGTAGTCATAGTAGGTGGACTTCGGTAGACACCGATGCCGGGTTCAGCAGAACCCGGCCTACAGGGATCGACCTTCAGGCAGGCTGGCAAGCCTGCCCTACGAGTTTGAAAATCAACCCGAGCCTTCGGCAAAGACGCCTCAGACTCGGCGTTCTTTCCTCTTGCCAACAGCCAACAGCCAACAGCCATTTGCCTTCTGCCTCCTGCCTTCCCACTCAACAACAACGCCGACCCGAAATGGGTCGGCGCGCGGTGAACATTGGATTGAGCGTCATGGTTACTCGACGACAACGATGCGGACGAACTTCATCTCCATGTCGCCGTTCGACTGCACGAGCTTCATGTGATCATCATCGATGAGCTTCACTTCGGCGGTCTCGCCACTCTCGTCCGGCTCGCCGTTCTTCGTCGTGTTCGTCATCAGCATGCCATCTTCAGTGCGCGTCCATGTGCCTCCAATGGTCTCGGCTTCACCCATGAAGTTTGCGTTGATGGTGAACGTGCCATCGGCGTGCGTGTCCAGCTGGAATTGCATGGAGCTGATCATCGCGAGGGCAAACCCTTCCATGCCCGATCCATCGTCCTTGGCCTCGAGGTCCTTCTTCATGGTTTCGGCATCGAGTTTCCACGAGCCGATTCGCGCATCGGTCTCGGCAGACTCACCGCAGCCGGCGATGATGGCGGTCAGGCTCACGAGGCAGATGAAGGTGACGATTCGCAGTGCTCGCGACATGGTGATACTCCTTCGGGTCAGACGATGGATGCGCGTTGAGACACGCCGATTGACATGGGATCGGCCGATGCGTTCCGATGGTGAAGAGGATAGCGAGGTCCGCGCGAATGTCAGGTCTCGGACCTGACGAACCGGCCTCAAGCGGCCTCGTGCGAGGTACCGTGGATGTCGATCCGGGACGCGTCATTCCAATGAGAAGGAACCAATCGCCATGGGACATGATGTTGTGGTGCTTGCCGTACACGGCATGGGTGCGACGAAGGCTGATTTCGCCGACGACCTCGAATCGGGTCTGCGCAAGCGCCTCGATGATGCGTGGAATTCGGTCTACTTCGACTCCATCTACTATCAGGAGGTGTTGCAGCCGAACCAGGAACGCGTGATGCGGCAGATGATGAAGGGCGGCGCGATCGACTTCGTCAAGCTCCGCCGATTCATGTTGTATGGCTTCTCCGATGCCGCGGGACTTGAGCGCGGCTCGCATATTCCGGGCAGTCCGTACGAGCAGGTGCAGACGATCATTCGGCAGACGCTTGAGAAGGCGTACGACTTCATCGGCGAGACGCGGCCGGTCGTGCTCATCGCGCAGTCGCTCGGCGGCCAGGTCATGTCAAACTACATCTGGGATGCGCAACGGCGCGGTGGCGCTTCGTGTGGCGTGTGGTGCTCGCGCGATGGCGGTGTCGACCGCGATGCGCGCGCGAACTTCACGCGCCTGAAGTCGCTGCGGTATTTCTATACGACCGGCTGCAACATCCCGATCTTTGTCTCAGGCCTGCCGGACGATCAGATCAAGGCGATCACCACGAACGGCAAAGGGTACAGTTTTCGCTGGAAGAACTACTACGACGAAGATGATGTGCTGGGCTGGCCGTTGAAGCCGTTGAGCACGAGTTACAAGACGGCAATTCATCGGGACTACGAGATCAACGTCGGCGGTTTGCTGAACAGCTGGAATCCGATGAGCCATACGTCGTACTGGCGTGACCGCGATGTGCTGAAACCACTCGTGCGCGACATTCAATCGTTGGTGGGTGGTCAGTAGGGGGATCGGTGAACGATCACGCGCTGTTGCCCGCTTCAATCCTCACGCCGGGCCTGTGGCGAAGTTGCCAGACGCACCGGGCGCGCCAGCAGGTGCAACCGATCACAATTCGCTGCCGTCTGACGCAGAACTGAGCACTGTCATTGAGGTGTGGCCCGACCTGTCGGTGGCATTCGTCAGAGGGGCCTCGCCGTGGTCCTGAGCGCGCCGGCAAATGGTGACCATGCGATCAGCATTCCCGGTTCACCTGTGGCTGATCATCGCCCTCTGGAGCCGAATGGAGTGCTCAATTTCGCAGGTACGCCCTTGTGAGTTCTTTCGATCGCTCAGTAGAATCGGGTCGTCGATTCGATTGTCCGCTTCAGGCACAACGACGCGAAAGCGTGCGGCGATCGCGGGGTGAGAACGTACATGGCGTTGACATGAGGAGAAGATGTATGCGCCGCGCGAGGTGTGTCACGCCATGACTGCATCACGGGAATCCCGGTGTGGTATCGGCTGTTTGTTCAACCGCCAGTACGTTGCACGATGTCATGGCACCCGGCCTCGCGCCGTCGTGCAGCCGCATGTGACCGCGCGCGATCATGTGTCGGCGCGTGTATCTCTTGCTGCGTGCCGTCCACGCATGGACGGCAGCATGTGGCGACTGTCCCTGATGGGACAATGGCCATGACGACCAGCTGTATCTGGAATGGATGTCGTGCTGCGCTCAGTCTTCGGATTGTGATCATTGGCCTGGCCCTCGCGCTGTCACCGGCAGCGTCTGGGCAGAGCATCGTCTTCGTCGATCAGAACGCCGCCGCGGGTGGTGATGGTTCGTCGTGGACGATGGCATTTGCGGATCTCCAGGATGCGTTCGATCTCGCGCTGACGATGCCTTCAGTTCACGAAGTCTGGATTGCCCATGGTGTCTACCACCCTGATCGTGGGACCGGCGACAAACTCATGTCGTTTCGTCCGCGCGGCGGATTGACGGTGCTCGGAGGATTCGCCGGCACCGAGCGCCGTGCAGATGAGCGGGATCCCGCGCAGTTCCCAACGTGCCTCGATGGCGATCTTATGGGTAATGACGTCGCGGGCGTTGTGTCTTCAAAGGCGGACAACTCATTCACGGTCCTTGACCTCAGCTTCGCCTTTGATGGCCTGGTTCTCGATGGTCTCATCGTGCAGTCGGGTGCGGCCAACGGATCGTGTTGCGTCTCGGATCGAGGGGCCGGCGTGATCATCAGTGCGTCGAATGTAAACCTGACGCGTTGTACGTTTCGTACCAACGAGGCGCGGTTTGGCGGTGGCGTTTTCATTGACTCCGGCGTACCCAGATTTACGGACTGCACGTTCGAATCAAACCAGGCCATCGAAGGTGGTGCGGTTTGTATCGTCGGCGGGACGCCAGTATTCACCGATTGCAAGTTCGAGAGCAACGCGGCGGAGTACGGCGGCGGCGCATCGATCGAGTTTTCCGGCGCACAGTTCATAGGCACGACGTTTCAGGCGAATATCGCGCAGTTCGGTGGTGGCATTTCCGTTCGTTCGAATGCAGCCGTTGGCATCTGGCAAAGTGACTTTCTTCAGAATCTGCTCGAGCCCAGATTTGCCAATGGTGGTGCGATGTACGTCAGCGATGCCACTATCGGTATTGCTGACACCGACTTCATGGGGCAATTTGCAATTAGTTCGAGCGCCAGCTCTTCAGTCATGAGGATTGAAGACAGCACGGCCACGCTTACAAACGTACGAATCGCGAACAACTTCAGTGCGAATCTGGGCGTCCGAATCGACGATTCGGCTGTCACATTCGACCGGCTCTACTACGAACAGAACGTCGGTTCGACGATCAATGGAAACTGTCGGCTCTTTTGCGTTGGTTCGTCGATCAGCATACGTGATTCGGTATTTGCCGGTAACAATAGTGGTGGTGCTGGCCCGCTGGCATTGGTGGATAGTGCGACGACGATCGAGCGGTGTCTCTTTCACGGCAACGCTGCGTTCAGCTGTGCCGGCGCCAGTGTCAGTCAGACGAGCGACGAAACAGTCATTCGTGACACGGTGTTTGAGGACAACGATGCCAATGGCGTCGGTGCGCTGTGCATTGCCCACGTCGATTCCTGTGTTCTCGAGCGTTGTACCTTCGATGGCAACACTGCCGTGAATGATGTCGGTGGCGTGCACACGACGGCATCGAGCACGACACTTCGAGACTGCGAGTTCGTCGACAATCGTGGTGGGCGTGTCGGCGGAATTCAGACAGGGACGAACGAAACGACGATTGATCGGTGCCGGTTTGACGGAAACACTGGCGAGCTTGGCGGAGCGATACAGATTGACGGACGAACAACTGTCCGTGACAGCGTCTTTGTCCGCAACTCGGCTTTTGCGGGCGGTGCGATCTACTTCGAATCATCGTTCTTCCCGTTGTCCGTAATACACCGGTCGACGATCGTGTCGAACGTATCAACCGGTCCAGGTCCTGCCGTCTACTTCAACGCGACGATCGGGAGCCTCGACGATTGCATCGTGTGGAATAATCGTCGTGTGCCGGAATCGTCGACAGGATCGAACGCGCAGTGTGTCGTTGCGGAAGGACGCTCAGCTGTGGCGACACGGTGCCTCATCGGAGAGTACGACGGTGTGCCGGTTGGCTTTGACAATTTCGATGCGGATCCCATGTTGGTCTCGTTACCATCGCCGGCAGAACCATGGCATGTTCCGCAACGACAGCGCGTTTCGTACGATCTTCGACTTCAGCCCGCTTCGCCAGCAATTGATCGCGGCGGGTTGATCGACGACAGCGTCACGCCGTCATTGTTGTCTACCGACGCCGCGGGCCAAGCTCGCGTTGCCGGCTGCCGAAGCGATCTCGGTGCGTTCGAAAGGCAGGAACTCAGTCCGCTGTGTCGCATCAACGGATTGGGCGGCTACTGCGGGGTTGTGCTGGGATCTGCGGACGATTGCGATCGAACCGGGATCCCGGATGCATGCGAGATCGCGGATGGTACGAGTGATGATTGCAACGAGAACGGCATTCCGGACGTATGTGAAATCTCGACATCGCAGTTCGAGGTGACGACGTTTCAGATGCCATTGGTCATCGGCGATGTTCCGATCGCGTTCAACCTGCTGCGCTTACCTGAATCAATGAGCGATGTGGAAGTTACCGTTCACGCCGCCGGGTGGCTTGCATCGCGATCACGATTCCTCAGCCTGTCGCTTAACGACGTCTTTGTCGACGATCTCTTCGTGTCATCGAACGCGCGTTGCAATTCCATGTCGATGGATACGGAATCGGTGACCATTGATCGTCTCGTGTTCAATGCGCTCGTCCGCGGTGACGGTGATGATGTGCTAACCATCCTTCCCTCATCGGGTGTACAAGCGTGTCAGTTTTCTCGGGTGGAGGTACAGATCGTATACGACGTTCAATCGCCGACAGACATTAATGCGAATGGCATACTTGATGCGTGCGAGGAACTGAGTCTTATGCCGATCCGTTCGCTGCGGGACGACTCCACAGCGCAGGCAATCGGGGAGCGTGAGCGATGATCATGCGGCATCAACAACACCGCCGGCAATGGCGTCGAGCCGTGTCCGCACTCGTCGCGATCATCACCTTGTTCTCGGCAGAGGCGATGGCGACGATTGCGCCGAACGACAATGACATCATCGGTATTCCCATCGCGGTTCACATCGTTGAGAATCCTCTCGTCGGTGATGCGATCTCGCCAGTTTCACTACGCAATTTCCTTCGGATCTCTGTCAATCCGCTGATAGAACCCTTCGGCTTGCGCCTGGAAGCTCTCGACGAAATCGACATGCTGCCGTCCGAAGACCTCTTCGATATTGATAGCCAAAGCGAACTCGACGCGCTTCGACTCCTGAATCGCGCACCGAACGCGATCAATCTGTATGTCGTTCGTAGCCTCACAATCGAAGGGCTGAACCATTGTGTCGTCGGGAGCTTCAGTCAGGAGCGTCGGCAAGGCATCGTCTTGAGCTCGAACTGCCTCGGTGAACCGACAGACTTCATCCATGAGTTTGGGCATTATCTCGATCTCTACGATACGAACGAACAGGGATTCGGCATCGAATGTGTAAGCGGAACGAACTGCGATGTCGCCGGCGACCTCATCTGTGATACGCCTGCGCTTCCCGCCGACGTCAGCACGGCAATTACATGTTTCGAACTCCCATTCGAACTGGGCATCTGTCCGGGTGACCCACCATACATTGGAAACCTGCTTAACTTTATGACGCCGACGTTGATGCCGGAGTGCCGCGTCGAGTTCACACCGGGACAGCTTGAGCGAGCCCGCGAGACGCTGCTCGTGCGTCGACCAAACCTCGCAATCACGCTGCCCGGCGTCGTCGGTGATCGCTTGTACGTCCGCGCCGATGCGGCGCCGTCCGGCGACGGGACCACCTGGGCCGGCGCATACGACGACCTCCAGAAAGCGTTGGAGCGAGCTCGGAATGATGGCGTCCCGCGAGAGATTTGGATTGCGCACGGTGTGTATCGACCGGACGGCGGTTCACTCGATCGGACGCGTTCGTTTGAAGTTTCCGCCGGCTTGCAACTCGTGGGCGGGTTTCTCGGCGATGAGCAGCAGAAGGACGAACGCCAGGACGATGTGCCGCCGACCATCCTGTGCGGCGATCTCCTCGACAACGACATTCCGAGCCTGGACGTCTCAAACCTGACGGTGACGGACAATACCTACACCGTCGTCCGCGCAGACCAGATTGGAGGACCGATCCTCCTTGAGTCGTTGACAATTCGCCGGGGGAATGCATTCGGATTCGGGTTCACATCGACACGGACAGGCGGGGTTGAGTCTGATCAAGCACAATTCTGTATTCGTGATTGTCGGTTCGAAGACAATCGCGGCGTGTCAACCGGCGCGCTACAGGCGACCGACATCGACATCAGCGATTCCGTGTTTGAGCGCAATATTGGTGTCGGTGATGCCGGGGCGATTCGAACAAAGGGCAATGTCAACCGTATTGCTCGGTGCATATTCCGGCGCAACGTCTCGTACATCAACGGCGGTGGCGTGCTCGGGCAGGCGCGCTTCATTGATTGTCTCTTTGATGCGAACGAAGCTGACAATGGTTCGGCGATCCGGGCAACCGGCGACTGGACCGTGTTCAACTGTACGTTCGTCAATAATCGTGATCGAGCGGTGACTGGCCGACCGGCAATTCTGGCATCGAACTCCGGTCCATTGAACGTCATTCGCAACTCGATTCTCTGGAACAACTTTCAGGATGACACGCTTCTCTTCGGTCCGTTCCTGACGGACCCATTTGACTACGACTATTGCTGCTTACAGTCGCTGCCATTTG
>JBCCFX010000084.1:0-15096 GCA_039029515.1 Planctomycetota bacterium | reverse complement strand
TGGCTGTTGGCTGTTGGCTGTTGGCTGTTGGCTGTTGGCTGTTGGCTGTTGGCTGTTGGCTGTTGGCTGTTGGCTCTACTCTCTACTTTCTACTCTCTCCTTTCTCCTTGTGCTCCCTCCCCATGTTCGGGTCACACCTTTCCATCGCGGGCGGCATGGTCAATGCCCTCACCAGAGCACGCGAGCTCAAGCTCGATTGCGTGCAGGTGTTCACGAAGAATCAGCGCCAGTGGAACGTCAAACCACTTGCTGATGACGACCGCGATGCCTGGCTCCACGAACTTGAAAACATGGGATGGCTCGACGATCCGCTGCCCGGCGGCAGCCGGCGCGTCGTCAGCCACAACAGCTATCTCATCAATATGGCATCGCCCGATGACGAAGCCCGCGCCAAGTCCATGGCGCTGCAGCGCATCGAAGTCGAACGCTGCGATGCCTTGCGCATCCCGTTCTGCGTCGCGCACCCCGGCGCACATCTCGGCGCCGCCCGCAAACCGGGCGATCCCAACCTTCTGGGCGAAAAGCCGTCGAAGGATGAACTCGCTGGCTTGAAGCGCATCGTGAAATCGCTCAACCAGATCCATCACGAAACCAAGGGCTGCCCGACGATCACCTGCCTCGAAACGACGGTCGGATCAGGCACTAACCTCGGCTATGACTTCCAGCACCTCGCCTACATCCGCGAGCATGTGAAAGACCCCGAACGCGTCGGTTTCTGCCTCGATACCTGCCATGTCACCGCCGCTGGCTACGACATGACCACCGACGACCGGGCTCAGGCCGTCATGGAGCAATTCGACGCCATCTGTGGACTTGATCATCTTCATGCCATCCACGTCAATGACTCCATCGGAGCCGTTGGTTCTCGGAAGGACCGCCACGACCACATCGGCGATGGCACCTGCGGAATCGCATGCTTTCGGACCATCGTGAACCATCCTGCCCTCACGGACGTACCCAAGGTGCTCGAAACGCCCAAGAAAGAGGACGAGAAGGGCCGCCCGTGGGATACCGTCAACGTCAGACGGCTGAAACGACTGATTCAACAGCCCGTACGAAGCCGATAGGAATCCTCATCGGGATGTCAGTGTCTTCACTCGCACCCCGCCCATGAGCCCTGAAGCCTGACGAACCCCCACCGACGTGCCCAGATCCGGACCGAGGACCAGGAATTCACATGATTCGCCCCCATCGACCCACCTTCAGGCTCTGGACCGCTCTCGCCATCGGTGCACTGATCGTGCTCCCCGGCTGCAACGGCCTCCAGGGTCGATCCGGACGTGTCACCGGTACGACCGTCGGCTCCGGCCCGCAGATCGTCTCACCCGTGCAGCGGCAGCATCTCGACGACGCTCGCAACGCACTCGACGATCAGGAATACGAACTCGCCCTCGCACTCTTCCGCGATGTCCTCGCCGAAAACCCGACCGTCACCGACGCCTACATCGGCATCGGCGATGTCCATATGGCCACCGAGGATTTCGAGAAGGCAGAGCCGGCCTTCCGCCGCGCAGCCCGACTTGAACCGCGCAACTATCTCGCACAGTTCCGCCACGGCACGTCGCTGCAGATGCTCGAACGATTCGTCGAAGCCATTCGCGCGTATCTCCGCGCACTCGAAGTCGATCCCGATTCATCCGACGCCAACCTGAGCGTTGCGACGTGTTACCTGCGCCTCGAGCAGCCCGGCAACGCACAGTCATACGCCGAGCGCGCGGTGCAACTTGAACCCGACAACGGCGCGGCCCGCGTCAACCTTGGTGCGGTGTACGAACAGGTCGGCGAGAACGCCAAGGCGATTGATGAGTACGTGACCGCGCTCGAACTGCTCGACAACACACCGCCGGTGATGCTGAACCTGATCAACGTGCTCGCCCGCGAGAAGCGATATCAGGAAGCGGTCAACACCGCGCTCACGCTGATTCGAATTGACCCCACCGCGAACGCCTACGAACGACTGGGTTGGGCGTACTTCCGACTCGGTCGCTACGACAAGTCAATTCAGGCGTATCGCGATGCCACTGACCTTGACCCGACACACTGGCCGAGCCATAACGGCATCGGCGTGAACGCGCTCAACGCGTTCCTGTTGTCGAACCGCCAGGACATGGGTGCGAAGGAAGAAGCCGGCCGGTCGTTCCGCAAGTCATTGCAGATCAACCGTGATCAGGACCGCGTGATTCAGATCATGCTGAATTACGGGCTGTAAGTCGGCCGGGCTTTCAGCCCGCCGTTGTCCGTCTTTCGTCATCCGTTCACCGAATGGGAACGCGAGCCGGAAGCGCCAGCGCCCGGCCGTACCTCCGACTGACAGCCGACATCGCGTAGGCCGGGTTCTGCTGAACCCGGCACGATGTGCGCTCGCTGTAGGGCGGGCTTTCAACCCGCCGTCGACCGTCTTTCGTTGCCCGCGGCATTCCCATTCGACCAACGACCAACGGATAACGACAAACGATCAACGATCAACTCTTCCCCATCCGCAACCCGCGTGTTCGCTGCCCTGCCGGTGCCGGGTTCAACAGCATCTGCACCGGTGCACAGTCGCCAAGCGCATTGAGAATCGCCTTGAGATCGTCCACGTCGATCACGCCGTTCCCGTCAACATCGTTCTCGCACATCACGCACGGCCCGAATTCCGACATCACCTCGATGAAGTCCAGCCCGTCGACCACGCCGTCGTTGTTCACGTCCGCAAGACACTCGCATTCGTCCGGCAAGCCACTCGCATCACGATCAATCGGTGCTTCCAGACAGTCCGGCCCCGCCACTGTGATGCTGTACGCATCGCGCTCGTAGTATCGCGCCGCCACGCCGATCCAGTACGTCCGTCCGCTCTTCACGAGGAATGTCTGGTACGGCGCGCCGCTTGAATTACATGACACTTCGGCTCCGCCCTGGCTCGGACAATCGTCGTACACCACGACCACCCAATTGGTGGGCGATGCATCGGCGATGCTGATGTTCGCGTACCCCGCTGCGTTCGGGCGGTACTTGTACCACACGTCGTACCCGCCGAAATACAAGCCACACCACAACGGCGAGTCGTCCGCAGTCGTGAAGGTGTCACTCGGATGCACAGCGCCCGGACAAATCCACTCCGCCTCGACGCACGTGTCGCCACCCACCGGCATCAACGTGTCCGCATCGAATTCCGGAATGACCTCGATTGCATCGTCAATGCAATTCTCGTTGCAGTCCTCGAAGTCATCGCAGCCGCCAAACTGACTTGATGTCTCACTCGAACCGAATTCGCCGCCCGACGCCACGATCTCGCCGTTGTACTCAACTTCATAGAAGCCGTTGCCGAACGTGCAGCAGATGCCGTCGCCGAACGAGTCAAAGATCGTGAACTCGTAGCACCCCGACGGCGACACCATCGCCGTCAGTTCGACCAGCGTACTCGACTGCGAATATGTGCCCTGCGGCACCGATGCCACCACCGCATTCGAGACGACATCGACGATCTCCCACGTTGTCTCGCTTGGGAAGTTATCCGTCATGACACGGACAATCACTTCCGCCGTTGCAGGACATATGGGACCCTCGCACTCATCCGGGAATTCATTGAGATTGACATCCTCGCTCACGATGCCGTTGCCATCCGGATCGGTCGGATCAAGATCGCACAGATCGTTCACGCCGTTGCTGTTGCAGTCATCACCCAGAACATCTTCGATCAGAATCGTGAGATTCGGCGCACTTGCGGCGCTAAAGCCATCCACCTGGACGTAGTACTGCGCGCCTGGCGTCAGACACAGCACCGGCTCGAGCACCGCCGCAAGCCCGTTGGTCGTCGGGAAACTGCCCCCATCGTCATTCGCGCCGACTTCGACGAACGAGCCGAAGTCCATGCAGTCGACGACGTCCCACAGCGCAACTTGCGTGTCAGCGCCATCCGTGATGATGCGAACCGTCCCTGAAGGCGGAGCAACAAACGTGAACCACACGGAGTTGTCGAGGTTCAGTTCGAAACTACACCAGCCGTTGATCGCGTTGCATGATGCACCTTCGCCTGTCCCTTCACCCGGCGACGGTTCGCCCGCTTCGACCGTTGCACCGATGTTCGAGAACTCAACGGTCTCGCCCAACATCAACGGCATCGCATCGCAGGCATCGTCGTTCGCCGGCACCGCAATACTCTCCAGCGACAATTCGTACTGTCCCTCGTCGACGGCACTCGAGCCGCTCACGAAGATGAAGTACGTCGTGCCGACGTCGGTCAACCACAGCACTTCGGACTGAAGGCCACACCTGTCATTGTTGCCATCGACGCATACCAGCGCGTTACAGTCGCCTTCGTACACCGTGAGCTTGGTATCGAACATCGCATTCACGGAGCAGGTGTTCGCGATGAAGATATCGCCGGTGCCGGTCGTCATGTACCAGTGACCGCCGGACACGACGTCGAGATTGCAATTGATGGCCAGCGGATCCGGATCCGCGATGCCGACGGTCGAACCCATCACCATGTCGCCCGGCATGATGTTGCCCGCCTGGAAGCATCCTTCCAGCGGATTCCCGGCCTGCACGTTCACCACACCCAATGCGAGTGAAGCCACACCCGCACCCACGATCCGCGCCCACAACTGATTCATCGCTTTCGCCTCCAGGTCCACCGATTCTCCCGGCATGCGGACCTGCAGGTCAACCCTTCACCGTCCGATTCCCCCCTGACCACCCGGAATGATGCTCCAACACCTTGCCCAGCTTCACAGCGGGCAGCTCACAGCCGTCAGCTCTCAGCTATCAGCGCTCTGAATCGAATCCCGAATCCCGAATCGCGAATCCCTTCCCCTCCTTTTCCGCCTTGTCTCCCCCTCCCCTGCCAGTAGAGTCGGTGAGACCCCACGAGATCACGCCGTGTACCGAATCACCACCATCACAACTTGCATTACCGCGCTTGCGCTGACGTGTGTCACGCACGCACAGGACTGCCCGCCGGATCAGTTGTTCCTGAGTCCGCCAACGTATGAGGTTGCGCCGTATGGCGTTGCCACCATACATGGCGACTACGACGGTGATGGGGACATTGACATGGCCACAATTCATGCAGACGAATTCGGTGGCATTAATGGAAGCGGTGACATTGTCATCCTGCAGAACGACGGTTTCGGTGGATTCGGCGATACGACAGGCTTCTTCTTGGCTGCGCCAGCCCGAGCGATGACGAACGCCGATGTGAACGACGATGGCATCATGGATGTGGTCGTGGCGAAGAGTGCAGATGGAGGAGAATCACTCTCACAACTTGTCGCTGTGATATGGTCCGAAGGCAGTGGTTTCGATTCGAAGATCATTCTTGAATTCTTCCGCGATGCACTCACGATTCAAAGTGCTGATGTTGATGGGGATAACGATGTCGACTTCGTGTGCATTGTCGACGGACCAAGCGCATCGAGCTCAATTCTCTTGTTTCGAAATGACGGCACGGGAAGTCTTGCTATCGAAGAAGGCCTCGATGCACCTCATGATCTCATCGAGTCAGTCGCATTGGATCTTGATATGGACGGTGATGTCGATGTCGCCGCAATCGACGAAGATGGAGACGTTGTTGTACTACTTCACAACGATGGGAACGGTGGCTTTGAGATTGGCACCACAATTCAATTGAACGGTCGCCCCCTAGCTATCGCGGTGGCAGATCTCAACGGAGACGGTCTGCTGGATCTCGCTACGGCGAACAGCTCAAACGACTCCATCACGACGTTGCTTCGTAACGCACGCACGGGCGATTTTGATGGCAACGACATTTCGTTGCCTGCGATACCGTTTGGATTGTCGTTGGGTGATTACGACGGAGATGGCGATATTGACATTGCAAGCGGCAATGCGATCTCCGATGACCTCACGATACTTACGAATGACGGGGGTGGTGTCTTCACATCGTCATCCTCATCTGATGTGTCAATCTCGTCAAGAGATCTCGTGTCTGCGGATCTTGATGGCGATGGTGATCTCGAAATCGCGGTACTCAGCGTGCCGCCTTCGGGAGGTCAGGTCACCATACTCCGGAATGATGGTGCCGGTGAACTGGCGTCGAATTTGTCTATCGGATTTGATGGCTTCGCCCGCGCGATGCAAGGGGCGGACTTCGATGGCGACGGTGACCTGGATTTTGCCGTTCTTACTGACGCAGGGTTTGTCCGCTTGTTCACGAAAGATAGTGCTGGCGGATTTATTCAAGGCTCGCAAGTGTTTGTTGGAGAAGATCCACGTTCACTCGCGAAGGCAGACTTCGATAATGATGGTGATGTAGATCTTGCCGTAGCGCATGACAACGTCGTGACGCTTCTATTCAATAATGGAAACGGTTCATTTGTGATCAGTCCGCTCGTGAGTGTTGGCAACGATGTGCAGATTCTCAATGTCATTGATGTTGATCACGATGGAGTGGCCGACATCGTCATCAATCGAATCAACGACATTCGAGTGTACTTCAATGATGGCGCGGCGGGATTTGAGCATTTCTCTGTCATTTCGGACTCGCCCGCATCTGCAATCGCCGATGCTGCTGACCTCGATGGTGACGATGACGTCGAATTCATCCTCGTGAGATCAAATGAGATCGTGGTTCTTGAACGAAACGAACTTGGTGAGTACATCGAGGCATCTTTGCCGTTCGAGTTTCCAGTACTCGAGATCTTGCCGACCGATCTGGACGGTGACAACGACCTGGATCTTGTCGTCGGCGTGCTCTTTGGCTTTGTGTACTTCTATGCCAATGATGGTCAGAATGGCTTTAGTCAGTCGCAGTCCATTGAAGACACCTTGCCCGCCCTCCTAGATCTGGTAGCGGCAGACTTCGATCAGGACTCAGACATCGACATTGCTGCTGTTGGCTCAGCGGCGCTGCGCCTGCTCACCAATGATGATGGAGTAGGACAGGTGTGGTCGACGACTACCATCGATAGTGTGGGCGGTGGTTCAGCTAACGGTGAAGGATCTTTTGCCACAGACCTCGACGAGAATGGCACACAGGATCTCGTCATTGCCGGCCGCAACATCACCCTCCTCCTCAACCAATGCCTCTTCGATGACATCGTCGAACTTCCCGCCGACGGCGCCGCCAACCGACTCGACACCGGCGACATCGATAACGACGGCGACATCGACGTTATTGCCGCGCTCACCGATACCAACAGCGCGCAGGTCTTCCTCAACAACGGCATCGCCAACAACAACCCCGCCAACTGGCTTGGTCTGAACCCGCAAGCCGCCACCGACGTTCTTGGCCCGCCCGCCGCCGTCACGCTCGGCTTCCTCAACGATGACGCCGACCTCGACGCCGTCCTTGCCATCGACAACCCCGTCGACAACGATGAGCTCGTCCTGCTCATCAACAGCGGCGCCGGCAGCGGCGCGTTCGATCCCGCACAAACCATCCCGCTTCCGCCCGGCATCATCAACGATCCACGCGATGTCGCCGTGCTCGATTACGACAACGATGGCGATGCCGACATCGCCGTCGCCAACACGCTCGATGACACGATTGCCATTCTCGAAAACACCGGCGGTGTCACGTTCGCCTTCGCCGAATCACGCTCGCTCGGCGATGACCCATCCGACATCGAACCGAGCGACGTGGATGAAGACAAAGACGTCGACCTCATCGTCGCCTTCGCGTCATCCAACACCGTCGGCATCCTCGACAACATCAACAACATGCCCGCCGATGACGCCTTTATCACCGGCGACACCTTCCAGACCGGCGCAACCCCCGTCGCGCTCGACGGCGGCGAACTCAACAACGACTCCCAACCCGACATCGTCACCGCCAACGAAGGTGATGGAACCCTCTCCATCCTGTTCGGCCAGGGCAACGGCGACTTCGTCGATGGCTTCAACCTGCCCATCGGCAACACCGCCGTCTCCGTCGTGGCGGCTGACTTCAATCAGGATGGCGCAGACGATCTTGCCGCCATCGCGACGACCGAGTCCGATCCCAACGCCGCCATCCGCATTCGCTTGAAGACGACGACATCACTCGACGATCCCGGCAACACATCGTTCGATCCCCCGCTCACCTTCCCCATCGATGCCACGCCGGCGTTCCTCGCCGCGGCTGACTTCAACCTTGATGGCGAAGATGACCTCGTCACCGCCAACTCCGATGCGGGAACCACGGCCGCCGCACCGACTCCACCCTCCGAATCCCGAATCGCGAATCCCGAATCCCTTACTCTTCTCCCCACAGCCCATAGCCCACAGCCCACGGCCACGTCTTCCGGCTCCGTCACCGTCCTCCTCACCAACACCGCAACGGTCTCGACGCTCAATCCTGATTGCCCCGCCGACTGCGCACCGATCGGCGGCAACGGCGACGTGAACGTCGATGACCTCATCGGCGTCATCAACAGCTTTGGTCAGACCGGCGCGCTCTGCGATGTCGCGCCACTCAATCCGGATGGCACGTTCGGCAACAACATCGTCAATGTCGACGACCTCATTGCCGTCATCAATGCGTTTGGAACGTGTGACAACTGACAGCTGACGGCTGAATGCTGCCCCTACGGACACGCGCCGAAGTTATTGATCGTCCCCAGCAGATCATCGATGTTCACGACGCCGTTACCAAACGTGCCGTCACCGTTGTCTGGCGCGTTGTCACATGCGACGTCAGTCGTGCCGAATGCATTCAGTACGGCCAGCAGATCATCAATGTTCACCACGCCGTTCCCGTCAGGTGGCGGCGCACAATCCCACGGGCACGCGACCAGACATGTCGCCACCGGATCGAACACCTGAACGCGGTTGTTCAGTGAATCACTCACGTAGATCCGCCCGCTTTCGTCGCGTGCAATCCCGCGCGGATCGTCAAACTGCCCCGGATTGATGCCAAACCCACCCAGCGAGAACAGGTACGCGCCGACAGGATCGAAGACCTGCACGCGGTCATTCTGCAGATCGGTCACATACATCCGGCCGGCACCGTCGACCACAATCCCGATCGGATCAAAGAACTCGCCGTCGCCCGTACCGAAACTACCGAACGAAAAGAGAAAACTCCCCGTGCTGTCAAACACCTGCACGCGATCGTTGCTGATCTCAGTGACGTAAATCCGCCCGTTGTCATCCGTCGTGATGCCAGACGGATTGTCGAACTCGCCGTCCCCGGTACCGAGGCTGCCGAACATGAACAGAAACCCGCCCGTGCTATCGAACACCTCGATGCGGTCGTTGATCGGATCCGCCGTATACACCCGGCCGGCCGCGTCCACCGCAATGCCGATCGGCAGGAAGAAACCGCTTCCGCTCAACGTGCCCGTAAACATGAACAGGTAATTGCCCGTTCGATCAAACACTTGGACGCGTTGATTGAGTTGGTCGGCGACGAAGATTCGTCCCCCGCTGTCAACGGCAATCCCTCGCGGATCGTTGAACTGTCCCGTCCCCGTGCCGAAGCTGCCGAATGCAAACTGGAACGTGCCCGCACTGTCGAACACGTTGATGCGATCGTTGTCGGCATCGCATACATACGTTCGGCCTGTTGGATCCACCGCAATGCCACGTGGACGATCAAACTCGCCGGCACCGGTCCCCGAACTCCCGAACGTGAGCGCGAACGACAGAGCATTGATGATGTCCGTCTCACCACACCCGCACGCGCCGGCAAACACCTTCGCGGGATCACTCGGGCACTCGTCACATGCGTCCGTCACGCCGTCGCCGTCACTGTCGGCATCAACGCAGAACGTTGTTCCCGCCAACACACCGCCCAGCACCGCGCATTCGGTTGACGTCAACTCCATGCATCCGAGGGGCAGACAGCACGCCTGAATCGGAACATCGCCGCGAGGACCCGCTGACGCGACAGATACCAGAAGCAGGCTGACAAAAACGCCTGTCAGACGCCAAGCCATAGATCGGATGTGCATGGTGAACCCCACTTGAATGAAGTGACTCGGCGCCGCATCCCGGCATGACATGATGCACGCCGATTCGATTCATCTGGATGCGTCCGCCGGCTGATCCGCTCGCAATGTGACGACGATGCCCGCCGCACACGCAAATCAACGTATCACTCGATCGACGAATCGCAAGAGTTTTCAGCCCTTCGCTCTTCGCCGTCAGCTGTCTGCATCGAATCCCGAATCCCAAATCGCGAATCCCTTCCCTCCCGCATTTTCTTTCCCCCACACCGAATCCCTCCCACCACGCCGGCGAACTGATGCCTGAGAAGAGAGACTTTGCCATCAACCACGCCAGACAATCACCGGCGTGTTCCTGAAGACAGAGTCGGAACGACATCGTGATCGTGCGCCTCGGCGCACGGCGCGGTGCCTTTGACCCCCGTGCGGCGACCCGCCGCTCAAACGAGAAGCGAGAAAGGGAAGAACCATGCGTTGCCTTGTCACCTGTGCCGCCGTCGCGGCGGCCACCGCCATCGCCACATCTGCATCCGCCGGCGTCGTTGACGTCTTCGGCGGACAAACCAGCGTCCTGCTCGATACCGATACCCTCAGTTCCGCCGCTGGACTGACGCTCAACTCCGCATCGATGGATGTCGGCGCGGGCGACCTCGGCGCGGACTCCGTCGCCTTCGGCATCAACCCCACGAACGGCAATCTGCCGACCACGTTCTCCTACGATCCGGGCGATTTCCTGGGGTCGTTCGGCGGAACCATCGAACACACCGGCTCCGTCTTCTTTGATTCATCGCTCGGCCTCGTTGAAGTCGGCAACTTTACGATCGGCTTCGACGCCGCCCGCGTCGATGGTCTCGGCGGTGCCGCCAGCGGTTTCTTCGTGCAGAGCACGGTCGGCGTTCAGGCGATCCTCTTTGATATCGCCGATCCCACGGAACTCGTCGCGTCCGACACCGAACTCCGCATCGGCGCCGATCTGCTCGTATCAGATGAGTTCGGTTCGTTCCTCTTCGACAACGGACTCGCCGGCTCGAACCTCGCAGGCGCTGATGTCGGGGATGCGCTCGTGACCGCCGCCGTGCCCGCTCCGGGCGCACTCGCGTTTCTCGCGACCGGCGTGATCTGCACGCGACGCCGTCGACGCGGGTGAGCCGGCCAGCCTGGTATCCGTGCGATCCGTCCAGGCAGTTCACACCGCGATCTGGAATGAGGTACTGAAGCTGCGTGGGTTGTACATCCCAAATCTCAAAACCCACAACCCACAACCCGAAACTCGAAACCCCAATTCACACCAGCGCACACACCGCTGACTCTGGCAACGGCGCCCGCAATCCCCTCGGGCGCCGTTGTTGCGCGCACCTGTGTCCGGCTCGATCGATCTAATCAGTCCCGCATTCGGGTCCCTGACCGAATGCGACGATCACGGCGATCAGGTCATCGACATCGACCGTTCCATTGAGATCAATATCGCAGGCATCAAATTCGCCCGCGCCCGCCAATCCGAATCGATTGATGACGGCAAGCATGTCATCAACGTTGACCACGCCATTGCCGAACTCGCCGTAGAAGTCGAGCGGTGCACAATCCTCGCGGCATTCCGGGAGAAAACACGTCGATGGTGGCGGTTCAACCCCTGAATCCTCACAGGCATCGGCGACGCCATTGCCATTGAGATCCAGTCCATCGGTGCCCTCAAAAAGTTGCATGCCCGCTTCTGATCCCTGTCCCGATACCGTGACCAGCCGCCCTTGATCGGCGTCAATAAGAAAGCCGAACAACTGTTCGCATCCATCACTGGCAATGAACGATGGCTCTTCAATCCACGCACTGCCGCCGCGGCGGAAGACATGAATCCGACCCGTTCGGAACTGCAGGTCATTCTCGAACTCAGTTTCGAATGCGCCGAAATACACCGTCTCGCCGTCCACCGCAACAGATCGTGTTGGGAACCAGACAAACGCACTCTTGCGCACGCTCGCATACATTTCAAGGTTCCAGGTCGAGCCATCGAACCGGAAGATCTGAACTTGTTCGTCGAGAGCGATGGTGTCGCCGACCGGTGGCTCACGGATGAATGACCGAATAGCCGCGATGTCACCATCGACGTCGAGGCCAAATCCGAAGTAGTCACAGGCAAACGCATCCGTTGGAATCGTGTTGCGAATCTCGTCGACCAGCGTCCATGCCGCGCCAGTCTGCGCATAGACATACACCGCGCTCGGCGCATCACCGGTGGAGCTGCCGCTGAGGCAGTCAGCGGGTGGTCCGCCGACGAAGATCCGGCCGTCACTCACCGCGAGACCAAGCCCGAACCACGTCTCGGTGAACGTGTTCTCCGATTCGATGTACGCTTCATGCACGAACGCGCCGTTCACCTCCCGAAACACATCAATCGCGCCCTGAGTCGGGCCATTCGTAAACGTGGCCGGCGAACCGATGGCCAGAATCCCATCGTCATACGCAATGGTGTACCCGAACTCGGCTTCGGACTGAGACACGGCTGAGAACAACTGCTGGTCGAGAACCCACCCATCCTCGACATGGCGATACACAAACGCCGTACCTGACTGAGATTCGCCATCGTGTGTAAAGAAGACGTCGCCAATCACCACGAGGTCCTCGTCAACCGTCAGGCCGCGCAGGCCAAGACCGACCGTCGCATTGTCGGGGTTCAGTTCCTGCTCGACATGCCAACCCGTCTTCGTACGCCGATAGGCCGTTGTTCCAAGGAGGGCAACATCTCCATGGATAGCCACGGCGTTCGGTTCATCCGATGGCCGCAACACTCGACACGTCGACACCGGCAAGTTGAGGTCAATCACGATCCGCAACTCAGTCCCGATGACGTCATGACGAACGCGACGTTCCGTCGGCAGACGATCATGCTCGACGCGATCGAAATCACCCATCAACTTCGTCGCCGTCAGGATGGCGTCATCCACACCGATGCCAAGCGTCTCCGTTGGTGTCGTGGTGAAACGCAACGTACCCGCCAGCGTCACCGGTGCATGCACCGTCAATCCTGACGAATCGCCGATATCGCGCAGCCGCACCGAAGTCACGGCGTGTGAACCGATCATGAGATCGCCATTGATCATCAGTTCGCCATCACCGATCTCAATCAGGCCATCATGCATCACCGTAGCGTCGACCGTGCCAAAGCCCGTGAGCGCACCACCGTCGGCCAGAGAAAGCGTCACGGTCGTCACCGCGCCGCCCACCATGTCGAGACGGCCGCCGCACGCGACCGTGATCGAACGTGCGGCAACGGCGCCGTCAATCGACACGTGCTTGGTGAGAACCACCTGATCGCTCCCACTCGGTATCACGCCGCTCGACCAGTGAGATGGATCCAACCACGATCCCCCGGGCGGACCAATGAACACGACCGCTCCGGCCTCACAACCGTCAAGCACACCATTGCCATCGATATCAAGGGATGAACACGTGCGCACGTCACATGCATCCGGCACACCATTCGCATCACAATCAGGCCCGGATATGCCGCGATAATCAAAGACAGCGCCCGCACGGACCGAACCACCAAACGTCCGAAAGGCATTCGGATCGCCCACAAGAAGCTGATCGCCATGCAGGTCCAATGAGCGACCGAACTCAGAATCATTGCTCAAACCGTCCACGTCGAGTTCGGCCGACTGAAACCAGCCATCTTCACCCCGTTGATAGACCAACACATCATGCGTTGGCCCACTTACCGCGATGACATCACGATCGATCGCAACCGAGCGCCCAAAGAGAGCGCTGGGAACGTCCGGCTGGAATTGATCTGCGGTCATCCACGTTCCCGCATCCTCATCGAATTCCAGGACGGTCAGGTGCCGCACATCGTTGATCGATTCGATCAACGCGATGGTCGTGCCATCGACTGCAATCTGTATGGGTTCACCGATCAATCCGATTGTTTGCACATTGATCCAGATGCCATCGATACGCTCAAACACGTGAACATCATGTCCGCTCGAGGGCGCGCCGAGTGACCGGCGAGATGTCGTCACGAGTCGCTCGCCGTCGTAGGCAATGATTCGTCCGAAGTCATCTCGAAAGAACGTGGTCGCCGGCTTGATCACCTCACCTGCAATCCACGCATCGTCGATTCGGTCAAACACATACACTCCGCCAAGCGTCTGCTGGGTCGGCGCTGCGCCGGGCTGGCCGACGAGGATCACATCATCGTCGGCAGCAACGACCGGATTCGGATTGCCCTGCGGGTCCGGAATCAGAAGTGTCGTGTCGAATGACCACACGTCCGCGACACGCCTATACACGTGAATGATCGTCTCGCGACCTGTTGCCACCATCGTGTCCCCGCCGATCGACACATCGCCGCCAAAGTCGAAGTTGCCGGTCGGAATCGGTGGATGCAGGACGGCAGTCACGTCCCACCGATCATCCGCGAACGTCAGAATGCTGACGCGCGGATCACTCGGGCTATTCACTTGCCCACCCGCGACCACAGCGGTCGTTCCGTCAATCTCGATGCCGCTGCCAAAGACGGTACGCTCGCCCGGCCCGGCCGGAATCGAATCCGTGATCCGCGCAACCTCGCACTGTGCACGTACCTCGTATGCACTCGCTCCAATCACGAGACCAGCGGCGATGGCGTACCACAACCCCGACCGTGAATGACGTCGTTTCATGATAAACCCCAGATCTGCGAGTCGTCAGACATGATCGATTGACCATAGCGAGCACGTGATGCGGACCGCTCGATCAATCGCGGATGGTGTCGACTCAACGGCCACCCAAATGACGTACGCCATTCCCGCATGTGCCCTGCGCTCTCGAGCGGGCAACACCTATCTCGCGACGGTGTCGCCGCCCTCTTTGACCCACGCCGCACCTGAGGCTGCGAAGGTGCGGATCAGACGTGTTGTTCCTGTAGCTCTTGTAGGCGGGGTTCTCCGAACCCGCCGTCGTCGTTGGATGCCACCGCGCACCACGGTTCCAATCGTCGTTCAACCACGACGAACGGACAACGACAAACGAACAACGAACGACGATCAGACGCCCTCTCCCCGTAGGGCGGGTTTTCCGAACCCGCCGTCTCCGTTGGACGGCACCGCGCACCACGGCACCAATCGTCGTGCAGCCACGACAAACGGACAACGACAAACGAACAACGAACGACGATCAACGTCCTCTCCCCGTAGGCCGGGTTCTGCTGAACCCGGCATCATCGATTGGCCACCGCGCACCATGGCTCCAGTCG
>JBCCFX010000083.1:0-15096 GCA_039029515.1 Planctomycetota bacterium | reverse complement strand
CCGGCGGGTATCGATGACTTCAGCTCAAGATGTTCCTCGACGTTGCCGGTCTCGAGAAACTCGGTGATCTTCTTCGCGCTGCCGGCGCCGATGCCCTCGATGTCGGTGAGGTCGTCGGCGGGGATGGTGCCAACGTCGCTGACAAGATCCTTGAGTACACGTGCGACGCGTGTATGCGCGTTGACACGAAATCGATTCGCGCCGGTCAGTTCGAGGATGGCCGCCATCTCGGTGAAGATCTGGGTGAGCTCAGTATTGTTCGACATGTGAGCAGTGTATGCGGGGTGTGCAGTTTCAACTCAGGCGACGTCGCCGAGGCCCAGCGCCTCGCCGTACGCCTTGAGCAAACGCCGACGAAGGAGTCGATCCTGTGGCTCATCGAGGCGTGGACTGCGCTGGATCCACTCGGTGGCATCACGTCGAGCCATCTGGAGAAGTTCCAGATCGCGCATGATGTCGGCAACACGGAACGGCGGTAGCCCCGACTGCCGAGCGCCAAAGAGTTCGCCGGGACCACGGATCTCGAGGTCCTTCTCAGCGATTCGAAAACCGTCATCCGTTTCGACAAGGGCATCGACGCGTGCGATGCCGTCGTCAGTCGTCGGGTCGCCAATGAGAATGCATGCGCTGGGTTGGGTACCTCGCCCGACACGGCCGCGCATCTGATGAAGTTGCGCGAGCCCGAATCGCTCCGCGTGCTCGATGGCGATGATTGTCGCATTCGGGACATCGACACCAACTTCGATGACTGTGGTCGCGACGAGCGCCTGGACGTCGCCGGCACGAAAGCGCCGCATGATGTCATCGCGGGTCTCGCGATCAAGTCGGCCGTGCATCGCTTCGAGATTGAACCCCGCGAGCGGACCCTGGCGCAGCCAGTCCAGATGGGTGGCGACATCGCGGAGTGCGGAGTCTGTCTTCTCGATCACCGGCACCACGATGTATGCCTGCTCGCCGCGTTCGAGGTGCGCGCGCACGGTTGCGTAGGCTTGCTCTCGCGCGCCGAGCGGCACATGTGTCGTGGTTATGGGTTGACGACCCGGGGGTCGACCATGGATCACCGAGCAGTCGAGATCGCCGAACAGTGTCAATGACAGCGTGCGCGGGATCGGCGTTGCGGTCATGACCAGAACATGCGGCGCGCTGTGTTCATCGTTCGCCTTGCTGCGAAGTGTGGCGCGCTGATGCACGCCGAATCGATGCTGTTCATCGATGACGACGGCGGCGAGGCTATTGAACTCGACTGATTCAGTCAACAACGCGTGCGTGCCGATGATGAGATCCGTATCGCCGGCAGCAATACGTTCCAGTCGTTCCCGTCGGACGGCGGGGGCGAGTGAGCCGGTGATGAGATCGATCTGTACGCGTCCGCCGTCAAGCATCGAACGCAGCGATACTTCATGCTGTTCCGCGAGCAGTTCGGTCGGAGCCATCAGCGCCGCCTGGTGTCCCGATGCGACGGCCATCAGCATGGCATACAGCGCAATGGCGGTTTTGCCGGCACCGACATCGCCCTGAAGCAGCCGATTCATCGGCACGCTGCGCTGCAGATCATGCGCGATGTCTCGGGAGACTTGATCCTGATACGACGTCAGCGTGAACGGCAGCCGTGCGCGAATGTGTTCATCAATGGCATCTGAGAATTCAAGTTCCGGCGCAATGCATGCGGTCCGTCGATGATGTCGTTTCATCATGACCGCGAGTTGCAGGAACAGCAGTTCGTCGAATGCCAGACGACGGCGACCTTCCGCAATATCGCCATCGGATGTCGGTCGATGGAGCAGGCGATATGCATCGGAGAGTGTGGGCATCTCTTTCGAAGCGCGATAGTCATCGACGAGATGATCGTCGAGCAGCGCGAGCGCGGCGTCGAGGACACGGCCGACGATGGCTTCAATCGTCGCGCTGGTGATCTCATCGTTCGCGCTGTAGATCGGAACAAGTCGTTCATCGGCGGATGTGCCGGCATCATCCTGTTCATCCAACGGCGTCCAGCGCGGGTTGGCAAGTTCGAGGACGTCACCGTTGCGTTTGCCTTTGCCCCAGGCGCGGATGCGCATGCCCGGGTGGATCTTTCGGGCCATCCACGCCATGTTGAACCAGATGATGCGCACCGTGCCGGTGCCATCTTCGAGTGTGATTTCGACCCGACTCGTGCGGCCACGCCGCGATTGCACCGTCGCGATCTCGCCCCGGACGGCAAGGTTGACCGTATTGCCGTGCTCTGGCCCAAGCTGGTCGGAGAGCTCGGCGATCGTCGCTTCGGCAAGTTCCCGTTCATATCGGGATGGGAGATGGAGAACGAGGTCCGCGAGACAGCGAATCCCGAGTCGCCGCAATCCACGCGCAGCGCGCGGTCCGGCGCCCGGAAGGTCTTCGACCGGGGTCAGGAGCGTGAGCGTCGGGGTGTCGGGGATTGAACTCATGCGTCAGGCAAGGTGCGCGATATCATCGCGGTGTGTCAAGGAAGCCTTTCGATCCTGATGCCGCCCGTGGCGGTGATGATCTCTTCTCCGCGCCGGCGCGTCGAGAGCGGCAATCGATGTCGGGACTCCACGAAGCCGATCAGATCTCCGTGGGTCAGTTGTCTGAACTGATCAAGCAGACGCTGGAGCAGCGCGTTCCATCGCCGCTTCGCGTGGTGGGTGAGATCAGTAATTTCAACGATCGGAAGCACTGGTATTTCTCGCTCAAGGATGCCGACGCCGTCGTCAGCTGCGTGATGTGGGCCTCATCGGCGGCCAGAATGAAAGTCTCACCGCGCGATGGGGACGCTGTGGTGGCGACGGGCCATGTCAGCCACTACGGGCCACAGGGACGAACACAACTGTACGTTACGAATGTGCAGCCGGTCGGAACCGGCTCGCTGGAACAGCAGTTTCGTGAACGGTGCGATGAGCTTCGAAGGCTCGGCTACTTCGATGACAGTATCAAGACGCCGTTGCCGCCGTTTCCGCGCCGGATTGCCGTGATTACGTCAGCGACATCAGCCGCGCTGCAGGATGTGCTGGCGACTGCCGCGCAACGATGTCCTGCCGTCGGGCTGCTGCTCGTTGATGCGCGGGTGCAAGGCGAGAACGCCGCCAGCGAGGTCGCGACGGCGATCCAGCTTCTTGATGATCGGGCTGAAGAACTCGGCATCGATGCGATTCTGGTGACTCGAGGCGGCGGATCTCTCGAAGATCTCTGGCCGTTCAACGAACGGTCGGTGGCAGATGCAACCCATACGTGTCGAACACCGATCGTGGCGGCCATCGGTCACGAATCGGACACAACGATCATCGAATTGGTCGCTGATCTCCGTGCCGCCACGCCTACACAGGCGATTATGCGTCTCGTGCCTGACACGGCGGATCTGATTCGTCAGATCGAGCACGGTCAATCGCGACTCCGACTCCTGATGCGCCGCGGTCTGGAGCGCCGTCGAGAGCGACTGGATGCCGCCGCGCGGTTCCCTGCATTCAAGGATCCTCGCGCGATCGTCAATCTGGCGCGCGACCGAATCCAGACCCGGGCCGATCGCCTTCGCGCCATCATCAGGCATCGCGTGCAACGAGATCGCGTGCAGCTTGAGCAATCGGCGGGGCGTTTGGCGGCACGGGCGCCGTCATTCCAGGTGGAAGAACAACGGCGGCATCTTGACGCCCAGTCGGAGCGCCTCCGTCGAGCGACACGCTGGCGACTCGAGCAGGCGCGGCAACGCGTGGAGCGATCGCAGCGGACGATGTCCGCGGTGAATCCGGCGTCAGTGCTGCATCGTGGCTATTCCCTCACGACAACGCCGGATGGAGCGCTGATTCGGTCCGTCAATGACGTCAGTCCCGGGATGGCGATTGTCAGCCGGCTCGCGGATGGCGATGTCGATTCGACCGTTGACGGCGATTCGCCCAAGCGAGCGAAGTCGCCGCCTCGCCCCAAGGGAGCATCACAATTGGACCTGTTCTCAGGCGGAGGCTAGAGTGCGCGCATGGCCGCGAAGGCAAAGAAATCTGAACATCCCGATCCGGCATCGCTGAGTTTCGAAGCGGCGATGGAGGAACTCGAAGGGATCATGGAGAAGATCGAGACCGGCGCGGTCGGTCTTGAGGAGAGTCTTCAGGCATATGCGCGCGGCGAAGCGCTGATCAAAGCCTGCCGAGCCAAACTTGATGTCTCGGAGCAGACGATCGAAAAGCTGTCTGCCGAAGCGTTGAAGCGTGACAGCGAACCAGACGATCACTAAACCTGCGGCACGACAGGACGTCGACGATTCCGTGTTTCCGCCGCATTGAAGGTGCATCATGCTGATCGAGGCACAGGCCGGACTTCCAATCTGGGCATTGAAGCACCTCCCGTCCGGGATCTTCGCCGTCCTGTTCGGCGCCTGTGTTGGCAGCTTCCTCAATGTCGTGGTGTACCGACTGCCGGCCGGCATCAGTGTCATCTCGCCGCCTAGTCGGTGCCCGACCTGTGGCGCGAAGCTGACGTTCTTCCGCGACAACCTGCCCGTCCTCGGCTGGCTCATGCTGCGCGGCAAATGCCGAACGTGCGGCGTACGGATCAGTCCGCAGTACATGATCATTGAACTGCTTGTCGCCCTGATGGCCGGCGGTCTCTACATGTTGCTCTACGTCTGGCGACCCGGTTCGGCGTGGTGGACCGAGATCGGGAACATGTGGTGGTATCAGAGTCACTTCTACTTCAGTTGGCCGGCGTTCATCCTATTGGTCCTGCTGCTCGCAGGACTTCTCGCAATGACGTTGATTGATGCCAAGCAGTTCATCATTCCGATCGAGATTCCGCTCTTCGTGACGATCGCAGCGTTTGTGCTGTATCCCATCCAGTTCATGGTGCAGTCCGTGCGTCCTGCCGGCCCGATGTTGCGCGTGGACTGGCCGATCCCAGGGACCGGACCTGCGATTGCCGGGGCCGCGCTGCTGGGCATGCTTGGCGTGGTGGTGGCCGTGGTCCTGCTGCGCATGAAGGTCTTTCGATACAGCTTTGAGGACTATTACGACTACGTCGACCCGAAGGACACGATTGGCGACTATCCGCACGCCCGGCGCGAGATGTTCAAGGAACTCGCGTTCCTCTCACCGGTGCTTGCAGGCCTGGCACTGGGATACGTCATCGGCCCGTTCGTCTTTGGTCAGACGGTGCCGCCACTCGTGCAGGTGGTTGCGGCGTCCGCGCTCGGCTACCTGGTCGGCTGCGGCTTGATCTGGGGCATTCGGATCATCGGTACACTGGGCTTCGGCCGTGAAGCCATGGGACTCGGCGACGTCCATCTGCTCGGCGCGGTCGGCGCGGTCCTGGGGTGGTACGAACCGATCCTCGTGTTCTTCGTCGCGCCGTTCTCTGGCATCCTTTGGCACATCGGGTCGATGTTCCTCGGCGCGGTGATGGGCGACAAGGCGCGTCGTGAACTGCCGTACGGTCCGCACCTCGCGATCGCGACGCTGCTGGTGATTCTCGGGCGGCCATTCCTGGACACGGTGATGACGACGGTCCTCGGCGCGATTCCGTTGCCGACGCCCGGGTTCATCTGATCCATCCGGTCGATCGAAACGAGATCGTGTGGATAACCCGGCGCGTACCACCGGATGCGGTAGGGCGCCGATTTCTGTTGCGATACTGCATCGGTTGACGAAGCGTTCGACGGAGACTCCGTCGATGCGTATGGCTGATCACCGTTGATGGATCGGCCGGACGGAGCATAGGACGACGGGGACCGTCGTCGGGCATACGGAGGCACGCGTGATGACACGGATGAAAGCAACCCTCGGGCTGATCGTGGCGGCAGGTCTGTTGACCGGCTGCTCCAACGGACTCAAGGAAACCAACCGCATGCTGACCGAGGAGAACCAGAATCTTCGCGATCAGCTCTCTGAACGAAACTCAGCTCTGGACGGCGCGAACGTTGAGGTCCGCGAGAAGGACATGCAGCTCGCACAGCTTCGCCGCGATCTCGATTCAGCCCGGACGACGGCAGCGACGACGCCAGTGACCATGACACCGCAGCCTCAAGGCACTGCTTTCGACAACATTCCGGGCGTCACCGGTACGGTCGGTGCAGGCGAAATCACCGCAACTGTCGCCAGCGACGTGCTCTTTGACTCGGGCAAGTCATCGCTGAAGCGATCGGCCAAGAAGGCACTCGACGACGTCGCACGAATCCTGAACAACAAGTATTCGAGCCACACGATTCGCGTTGCGGGTCATACGGACACGGATCCGATCAAGAAGTCCGGCCACAAGAGCAATCACCACCTTGGCTTCGAGCGTGCGTACGCTGTGCGTGAGTACCTGCTGTCCCGAGGAGTGGACTCTGATCGAATTCATATCGCCAGCTTCGGGCCGACCGAACCGCTGTCCTCGAAGAAGGAATCACGCCGCGTCGACATCGTCGTGGTGCTGAATAGCTGATCCACGGCTCACGTGCCGAGGAGGGATGATCGGTGTCGGTGTTCCCCCGACTCGTGTCGCCCGAAACCTATCGGGCATGTGACACAGACCTGTTGACCAACGAACCAGCCCGGGCCTATTGGCTCGGGCTGTTTGCATCGCACTTCGATGTGCAACTCAAAGCAGCACGCGACGCCGGCATCAGCGAAGATGCCATCGCGGCGGCCCGTGATGCGTGGCGCGACGAGATGCGTGCGTTCCATGACGACCACGCCCGCTTCGGACGCCTGGACATTCTGCTGCTCGATGAGCGCCGCAGCGATGTCCTCATCTCCAATGGTGTGACGGATGAGTTTCGCGTTATCAAAGCACGCGAGAACGAACGCGCGTTGTCGATGTTGCCAGTCTGGATCGAACGCCTTGAACGGGAGCAGGGCGACTCGTTCTGGTCGACGTTGATGTGCGGCATGCTTGCAGGCAACCTGTTCGACATGGGCGTCACGTCGACCGCTGACGTTTTTGCGGGCGGGCCATTGGCATTCGAGGACATGCTCGAGCGCGTGCCTCCTCGACCGTGGTTTGTGGATGGTCTGGCATCGCTGGACGCCATGATGGCGCGAACGTCCCCGCGGCGCACGGTGATTCTCGCGGACAATGCCGGCGCGGATGTCGTACTCGGCGTGCTGCCGCTCGCGTGGGCGATGCTCCGACAGGACCCGGCGTCGGAGGTTGTGATTGCGGCCAACGAAACGCCATCGCTCAATGACATCACCATTGACGAGCTTCGTTCGCTGCGTGAGGCCGCGTCTGCAGTCGTCCCGGCACTTCAGGATTCCCGGCTATCGCTGGTCTCTTCCGGCACTGGCGCACCGTTGATTGACCTGTCGGCCATTGGCCTGGAACTCGCTGAAGCGAGCGAAAATGCCGATTTTGTCGTCCTCGTCGGCATGGGGCGTTCCATCGAGAGCAATTGGTCAGCACGCTTCTCATGTCCCTCGCTCAGGGTTGCCCTCCTGAAAGATCCACAGGTTGCGGCCACAATTGGTGGACGATTGTTCGATGCTGTCATACGGTTCGAAGGTGCGGATGGCACCACAGGAGACCCTGGGTGATGGATGTGCGGTGGGGATTGGCAATGATGGCCAGTGCGGCGCTGCTTTTGACAAGCCGCGTCTTCGGTGGAGATGCCGCGCAAACCATCAGCCAGTCAACCCAGATTGACGTCGAAGTCGGACCGTACACCGGCGCGTTCCCGTTCATCGGATTTGATGACTTCGGCGGTCAGCGCGAACTGACCGGCGCGACGCTGTCGTTTTCAGGTGAAGCGAGCCTCGCCTTTGAGATCGAGAACGGCGCGCCATTTCCTGCGCCAAACGTGTTGCTCATTCTCGAAGGAATCGGCAGCGCGCGGATCGGCATGAATGCCGCCGAAATCGAATTCGAGAACTTCACCATTCCGCCGGCGCCACTGGAGGCGACCGATGGCATCAATGCATCGGGCGGCGATTTCTGGAATGGATTCTTGCAGGATTCCGCAAGCGGATCCTACGAGTTTGAGAACGATCGGCTTGATCAACTTCGTCAGGGGCAGGCCGTTGATGTCAATGTGTTTCTCAATCCAACCGTCGGCGACTTTGGCCTGACGCAAGGTGTCGTGTCGATTCATGACTTTCGATTCGCCGGCGACGTGACGCTCGAGTACGAATTCGACTGCACAGAACTCTGCACTGCGGATGTCATGCCGGTCGTTCGTGCCGGCGTATATGGCAATGGTCTGGTGAACGTGGATGATCTGATCGCGATCATCAACGGGTTCGGCATGGGTGAATTGCGATTTGATATCAACCCGCGCAATCCGGATTGCACGCTTGGTGATGGTCAGGTCGGCATCGACGATCTCATCGCGGTGATCAACGCCTTCGGTTCGTGTCCGAACGATTGATGATCACAGGCCGATGCGCACGCCTTCGGCCTTGAGCTTCTCAACCAACAACTGAACTTCGACCATCATGCGTTCGAGCCGAATCGCCGCGTCTTCCAACGCGTTGTAGAGATCCGGTTCGCGCAGAAGGCGGCCAACGGTCCCGTCACCGTCGGCGGCGATGCGTGTGACACGACGAACCTCTTCGAGCGTTGCGCTAAGGTCATCTGACACCGTCACAATGCCACGCACAAGTGACTCGGAATCCGATTCAATGGTGTCGGCGAGCTTCGTATACCGATCGACGGTTTCCGTCGCGGCCTCGATGAGCGTGGTCGCTTTCGTCACCGCTTCACGCGCATCGAGGCGAAGCTGCTCGTCATCCAGCCACTTCTTCGACAACTCGAATGCTTCGTGGGCCGATGCAAACGCATCATCCGCGGATTCCAGAGCATTGGCGAGCCGACTTGTCGCAGTTCTGAGGTTTGCCGGCGTGCCGTCCGCCAGTTCTTCTTCGGTTTGTGGTCGAACCATGTCGTTGACCTCATCGGTCAGGCCGACAATCGCACCGGCGATCTGGTCGAACTGCGCAAGCCTTTCGAGAATCGGATCCATCCGTCGATCGAGTTCGTTGGTCAGTTCATCGAGTAGCTGTGATCCGATCGTGCCGCTGATCACCGCGTTGCCATCGGTCGGGAGTGCCGGACCGGGCACATCAGGCAGTGCCAGAACGAGCGTGTATTGCGAGCCGATCAGTGACGACGATGCGAACAACTGCACGTTGTCCGGCACGCTGATGCCTTCATCGATCTCCACATTGAGATGGACGGGGCGCGACGCTGTCGAATCGATTTCAATGGAATCGATGCGTCCGACGCGAACGCCATGCATGCTGACCGTGCTTCCGGCGCGGAGGCCGGCAGCATCATCCACGTGCAATGCAAATGTCCATGTGTTGGCAAAGACTGCATTGAGTTCACCGAACAGGAACAGCAGGAGTGCGAGCCCGCCAAGTGCGACGATGCTCGTCAGGCCGATCCAGAAATTCTGAGCGTGTTCACGCATGTCGAACCTTACCCCGGTGCGCGTCATCCTGTTTGGCGCGAATGAATGCGAGTTCATCGAGTGATGCCTCGCCTTGCAGGAAACGCTGGACGATCGGATCAGCTGATCGTCGAATTGCATCTGGTGTGCCTTCTGCGACAACGCGCCCGTCATGCAGCATGACGAGGCGATCCGCGACCTTAAAGGCGCTGGTGAGATCGTGCGTGACAACAATGTTCGTACATGTCAGCTCGTGCTTCAGCTTGATGATCAATTCGTTGATCACATCCGACCGAATCGGATCGAGTCCGGTCGTCGGCTCATCAAAAAGCACGACTTTGGGATCCGTCACGATCGTACGGGCGAGTGCGATGCGCTTTCGTTGTCCGCCCGAGAGATTGGCCGGCATCGCATGGATGACATCGGCGAGACCCACGAGATTGAGCACCCGCTCGACTTCAGCCCGGCATTCGCGATGCGAGAGCTTCGTGTGTTCGCGGAGGGGAAACAGGATGTTCTCTTCGACGGTCATCGAATCGAAGAGCGCACCCATCTGGAACAGGAAGCCAATATCGCGCCGGACGCCGGTGAGCCGTCGCTCACGGATCGTGTCGACGCGCGTCTCGCGATACCAGACCTCGCCGGCATCGGGGCGAAGCAGGCCCACGATGTGCTTCAGCATGACGCTCTTGCCGCAGCCGCTGGGCCCGAGCACGACCGTGGTCAGGCCTTCGGGGAAGTCGAGCGACAGGTCATCGAGGACGCGTGTGCGGGCAAACGACTTTCGGAGTCCGACCAGACGGATGACCGGCGGTGCGTCATCAGGATGGGCTGGTGGTCTGATCATGGAATCTCAGCTGGTTCAGTGTAGGGCGGTTGATTGTTTCCCGTTCCTCCAACTCGTGCAACCGAACGAACGTCGCCTATCATCTTTCACATGGCACACGAAGTCGCGCGTCGCATCGTCCATGAGGGTCCGGTCTTCGCGGTTGAAGTCCAAGAATCGGTCGATTCGGACGGTCGTCCGGTGCGTCGAGACGTCGTTCGCCACAAAGGTGCGGTCGCGATCGTGCCGATGCTCGACGATGGTCGCCTCGTCCTGATTCGGAATTTCCGGGTCGCCGTTGATCAGACGCTGTGGGAGATTCCGGCCGGCGGCCTCGAGCGCGGTGAGGACCCGCAGCTTGCGGCGGGGCGCGAACTGGAAGAGGAAACGGGGTACAAGGCAGGGCGTCTGGATTTACTGGGGACGTTCTACACCACGCCAGGTTTTGCCGATGAACTGATGCATGTCTACGTTGCTCGTGACCTTACGAGCGTGGGGCAACGACTCGAACCGGGCGAGATGATCGAGGTTGAACCAGTGGCCGCCGATGATGTGTTTCGAATGATCGATGACGGCACGATTCAGGACGCCAAGACCATCGCATCATGCCTGATGTGGGATCGACGCCGCGCGGAGCTCGCACACGCATGAACTGGCAGGATCGTGATTACGCCGATGATCCGATGGGCAACCTGGGACGCCCGGGTGGCGACTGGGGGGGATTGCGTCCTCGATTCGACAATCCCATGTCCTGGTCGATCATGCTCGGTCGTGTGTCAGGCATCACCGTTCGCATTCACATTGCCTTCCTGATCTACATAGTGGTTGAATTTGCGCGTGGCATGACGGCCGACAAGGGTGCTGGCCCTGCGATGGATGTGCCGGTCGTCGGTATATTCCTTGGTGCGCTGTTCCTCGTGGTGTTGCTTCACGAATTCGGCCACTGCATTGCGTGCCGATACGCTCACGGTCAAGCGAACGAGATCCTGATGTGGCCACTCGGTGGACTGGCGTACTGTGCACCACCGCATCATTGGCGGGCGCACTTCGTCACCGTGGCTGGCGGTCCGCTGGTCAATGTCCTGATCCTGTCCCTGACAATTCCCTTGCTCGGCGTCTTGACCGGCGCGTGGTGGGGCGTCGCATTGCCGAATCCTTTCGCACCAGCATCCGGCCTCAATGAGGTGGCGGGCAGTTGGCCGTTGTTAATTCTCTATGCGCTGAATTTCGTCACGCTCGTGTTGTTGCTGTTTAACTTGCTGCCAATCTTCCCGTTGGACGGTGGTCGGCTCCTGCAGTCACTGTTGTGGAAGTCCATGGGCTACAGCCGGTCGATGCAGGTCTCGGTGTACGCCGGCTACATCGGCGCGATCCTCCTCGGCATGGTCGGGCTGATCTGGGGGCACATTCTGCTCGTCCTGATTGCGGCCATGGGTGGCATCACGTGCTACATGACGCTCAAGCAGGTGAAGTTCACTGACGACTTCATGGGCTATGAGAGCGATGCGTCGTATGAGCTATTCTCGGGCAACGAGCAGGACGACGATGAGCCGCGCGTCTCCCGGCGGGAGCGCCGCGAGGAGCGAAAGCGAGCACGTGATGCGAGCGAGGCCGAGCAGGACGCCGCGGCGATGGAAGAGATTCTCGAAAAGATCTCTGAGCACGGTATGGAGAGCCTCGACGCACGTGAACGCAGGATTCTGGAGCGTGTGACCGAGCGAAAGCGTCAGAGCGAGTGATATCGTTCGTGATGAACTGACATCGCGTGACCGACGTACCGAATCATCGAACGAAGGATCAGACCGCCGAATCGCCGATAGTGAGCCGATGGGAATTCACGACCGCCACTACGTCCGAGATCAGCCACCGCCGCCTTCCGGCTTCGGGGGCCGTATGGGTGGCATGCGTCGTGCCCGGATGTGGTCAGCCACGACCTGGATCATCGTCGTGTGCGTCGCCGTCTTCGTCATCGATTCGTTCACCCCGGAGACATGGGTTGAGATGTCGCCGGAGCAGGATCTGAATTCTCAGCTGTTGCTGTCAGAAGTCGATTCGTCGGCGTTGCGTCTGTATCCCAAGAAGGAAGACCTACAGGAGATCGTTGATGCACGCGGCCGACCATCGGGGGTCGCGGTGCAGGACATCGTCGCCAATGTTCAGGGTGTGCAGATCAAGGTCGGCACGTTGCGCAACCAGAAGATGCGCCTCATTGAACGGTATATGCACTGCTCGACAGAGCGCGGCTTCCTCAACGTGCAGTTCTGGCGACTCATCGGTTTTCAGTTTCTGCATTCGCATGACACGATCACGCATCTGCTGTTCAATATGATCGGGCTGTTCGTCTTTGGCCCGATCGTCGAACAGCGATTGGGGCGGAAACGATTCCTCGCGTTCTATCTCTTGTGCGGCATCTTCGGTGCGCTGTTGTACGTCGCACTGAATCTGATCGGTTTGACGGCCGACACGTTCGGATTGGGATCGGTACCGGGGTTGTTGTTCTACGATCTTCGGACGCCATTGATCGGAGCTTCTGCGGGTGTGTACGGCGTCATCTTCGGCGCCGCGGCCGTCGCGCCGCGCGCCACGGTGCTGTTGTTCGGCATTATTCCAATGACCATCCGAGTGCTGGCTTGGATGGTGTTCGCGATGGCCTTCCTGAATCTGATTTTGTCCGGCTCCAACGCCGGGGGCGATGCCGGACATATCGGCGGCGCTTTAGCGGGTGCCTACTTCATTCGGAATGCCCATCTGCTGCACGACTTCTTCAACTTCCTCGGGAAGGTTGACCCGACAAGTGAGCACTTTGCCGGCCGATCGGGTGGCGGCAGCGGGCGCACCAAGTCGGGCAAAGGTGATGATGCCCGTATCGACCGCATCCTCCGGAAAGTCAGCGAGCACGGGCTTCACAGCCTGACTGAGAAAGAGCGCAAACTCCTCGAGCGCAACGCCAATCGCGGTGAGTGATATCCTCCGGGTTTCCGCGACCGATTGAACGAGGAGAACGCGGTGACCAGCGGCCCTTTACGCTTCACAATTCACGATCGCTGTGCGACCTCGCACGCACGAGTCGGTGTCATCGAGACGCGTCACGGGTCGTTTGACACGCCGGCGTTCATGCCGGTCGGTACGCGCGGCACGATCAAGGGATTGACGCCGGAGCAGATTCGCGGGACCGGCAGTCAGTGCATTCTCAATAACGCGTATCACCTGATGCTTCGTCCGGGCGATGCGCTGGTCGCGCGACGCGGTGGTGTGCATACGTTCATGCGTTGGGACGGACCGATCCTCACCGACTCTGGCGGCTATCAGGCGTACTCGATGGCCGACATCAACGCCGTTGACGACAACGGTGTGACGTTCAAGTCGATCATTGACGGCTCGACGATTCAGCTCGGACCGGAACGCGCAATCGAGGTGCAGAACAACCTCGGCGCCGACATCATCATGGCGTTCGATGATTGTCCGCCGAGCGTCGATCCCGCCACGATGAACGAGGCACGCAAGCGTCTTGCCGCGCAACGGGCGGCGGGGCGTCGACAGGACATGGATCACGCCGAACGGCTGCGGATCGCCAACGAGCGCACCGTGCGCTGGCTTGAGCGGTGTGTTGCCGCGCACCGCAGGCCGGACGAGCAGTCCCTGTTCGGCATCGTCCAAGGGGGAACGGATCTGGATCGTCGGTCGGCGTCCGCGCAGCAGATCACGAGCATCGAGTTGCCCGGGTACGCGATTGGCGGCGTGGCGGTGGGGGAAGGACCGGAGGAGATCTGCCGCGTGGTTGAGCACACCGCGCCGCTGCTGCCCGTGGAGAAGCCGCGGTATCTCATGGGCGTGGGATATGAGCACGATCTGGTGATGGCAGTCCGCGCGGGCGTGGATATGTTCGATTGCGTCCTGCCGACACGTAACGGCCGTAATGCCAACGTCTTCACCCGCGCGGGGCGGCTGCATCTGAAGAACGCCCGGTTTGCCGAGGATGATGCCGTTCTGGAGGCGGGCTGCGACTGCGAGGCGTGCGGGGGCGGTTTCACCCGGGCGTATCTGCGGCATCTCTTCCTCGCGGGCGAGATGCTGGGGCCGATCCTGGCGAGCCTGCACAACATCCGGCACTTCCAGCGCCTCATGGTGGACATCCGGGAGGCGATCCGACACAATGCGTGGTCTGCCCTCAGCCGGGCGTGGCCTGTGCTTGACCGCGGGCCGACCGGCCTCAATCCCCCCGAGTCAGACTCGTCTTCGACCGCAAGGAATCTGTCATGACGACGGACATGAATCACTTCGGATTGCTCTTCGCGCAGGATGGCGCCGGAGGAGCCGAACCCGGCTCGTTCACAGCCGGCACATCCGCTGATGGTGGTGCGGGAGCCGGCGCCACAGGCGGCGGTCGTCCGCCGGGCGGCGGATCGTCGGTCTTCGTGATGATCTTTGCGTTCGTCGTGATGCTGCTGATCTTTTCCATGTTCGGTCAGCGCCGCGAAAAGAAGCGTCGCGAGGCCATGCTCAGCTCCATTCGGAAGCACGATGAAGTGCAGACGCTGGGTGGCGTGATCGGATCGGTCGTGGAAGTGAAACCCGATCGCATCGTCCTGAAGGTCGATGAGTCGTCGAATACGCGGATCACGTTCTCCAGAACTTCGGTCCAGCACGTACTGAATTCACGCGATAAGAAATCCGAGTCGGAAACCTCCAACAAGAACTGACCGGATTGACCGGTTCCGTCAGACCCGACGGACGCTACGGACACGTCTTCGATGCAGAACATGATCACCAAGCTTGTGTTGATTCTCGGGATCTTTGCCCTGTGCCTGTGGTCGATCTTCCCCGTGGAAGAACGCATCCGTCTCGGCAAGGACCTCCGCGGTGGCGTCAGCCTCATCTATACGGTTGACATCCCTGAGAACGCGTCCGCTGACGATGTGTT
>JBCCFX010000082.1:0-15144 GCA_039029515.1 Planctomycetota bacterium | reverse complement strand
GGTCCTATGGCGATGAAGGCGATGCCGAAGTGCAGTCGCTCGAGAGCTATGACTTTGGTGATTTCACCTTCAGTGGCAGCAACATCAAGACCGTCACGAAGAGCGTGCAGGTCCAGACCGGTGCGACCGCCGCTGACAACATTGATATGGAATATACGCTCGTCTGGGACACCGACCCGTTCGTGGTCAACGTGTTCTCCATGACGAACAACACGGGCATTGGCCAGGTCTTCACGATCGACGCCACGGCCTTCGTGAACCCCGCCCTGATGAATGGCACCAGCCATCGCGGTCAGGTCTCGGGCAGCACGACCGACGCTGATCAGGACGGCCTGGGTGGCGTTGAAATCCCCGCAGGTGCGAACCTGTACGAAGCCTTTGTCGATGGCGCATCGTCACGCACCATGGGTGCTGGCTTCCAGTCCTTCGGCTTCGGCGGCGCCGGTGACACCGCCGCCCTCCCGAGCCTCGACTTTGGTCCTGAAGCCGGCCCGCTCAACGCGATGACCGACATCAAGCTGACCTACACGTTCTACCTTGAAGCCGGCGACAGCATCTCGCTCAACGGCTTCTACTTCATCGAGTCCGATCCGATTCCGGCCCCGGCCGCCCTCGGACTCCTCGGCGTTGCTGGCCTCGCGGCCCGCCGTCGTCGTCGCGCCTGAACCCGCCGCGACTGATTCGATTACCACAACCGGGCAGCCTCGTGCTGCCCGGTTGTTCTTTTTGAATCACACAACGCGCCAACCCACAACCCCCAACCCAGAACCCATTACCCTCTACCCCCAACTCAGGTCCCCAGACCCACCACCCGACCCTCGCCACCCGCAAAGGCCGACAGACGCGACAGAGCCCTCTCCAGACGCTTCTGACGGGCCGCTGTCGGCCGCACGCCCGATTCCCACCACACGCCCAGAACGCGAAGCTCGCCCGCCTGACGGTCCGTCTTCGCATCCAACCGGCCAATCATCCGGTCACCTTCCAGCACCGGCAGCACGTAATAGCCATACACACGCTTCGGGGCAGGCACGAACGCTTCAAATCGATACGTGAAGCCGAAGAGCCGCTCCAGTCGAGCACGGTCCCGGCAGATCGGATCGAACGGACTCAACACCCGAATCGTTCCGCCGTCCGTTGCCGGGATCAGATCGCGGCGCTCCCGCCAGTCAGGCGTCGCGTAGCACACCGTCGATGAACCATCCCTCGCGTGCGAGACCTCCACACGTTCAATCTCGCCTCGATCCGCCGCAGCCTCCGCCCACGCACGTGCCTGCGGTGACTTGATCAACGCATGGAACTCCGCCAGCTCCTTCGCCGTCGCAAAAGTGTGCCGGTCCAGAGCGCATCGACACGTCCATTCCACCTGCGCGTCCACATCGAAAGGTATCAGCGCGCGCACATGCGGATACACCGAATCGAACGGCGCGAACACCTTCTGAAAACCCTCGCGCCGTGCGATCGCCAACTCGCCCGATCGCCATAGATACTCCAACGCCGCCTTCTGTGGCTTCCATCCCCACCACGTTCCGGCCTTCGAGTCCTGACGCTCGAAGTCCCGGCTCATCACTTCACCGTGCGCTTCAACATGTTCGAGCACCTCCGCAATCAGTCGTTTCGCATTGCGACCGAGTGTCTTCGTCCACCATGCCGTCGTCGGAATCCTGGCCCGATACGCCTCGAAACGCGGCATCCATGCGGGCAGACAAGCAACCGGAATCACCGATGCATCGTGCGTCCAATGCTCAAACAAACGTCGATGCGCCGCGAGTGCGTGCAGTAGATCGCCCGGCACATAGTTGTCCAGCCGCGTGTGCAGGATGTGTTCGTGCGCGCGAACGACCGTGTTGATCGTGTCCAATTGCACATACCCGAGATGGTCCAGCACATCGTGAAGCACCGCGCTTGTCGCCGGCTGATCCGTGCGCTCAAGCAGCCCCGCGCCCTGCATCAGCAGACGACGCGCATCCACAGCCGACACCGTAGCCGCCACGGTCGCCGTCATGATGCGCCCGTCGTCCGCTCAAACAGCCAGAGCCCGCCCATGATCATCTGGCGACCGTCGACCGGCCCCCAGATCGTCGCTTCCAGTCGATCATCGCTCGTGCGGCGGTAGTGGATCTCCGTCGGAAAATCGTGATTGGGGTTCTCGAAGATCCACCGCGATTGATGCTCGGTCTTGCGCTCACGAAACACCGTCGCCGGCGTGCGGCCGCCTGGCCTAGCGTGAAACTCGAGACTTCCATCGTCTGCCCTGTGAATCGCGAGTACTTCGAACGCGCCAATGCCGTCTTCGTTGCAACACGTCCAGTTCACGCCCACCATCGCGACGCCCGGCGCAGGCGACGAACGCCATGTTTCCTCGATGAAATTGCCATCCGGCTTCACCAGGCGCCATGAACCTTCCAACCACGCCAGTGAGATCGCATCGGTATGCGGTGACGCCTGGACATGTTCACCGATCACCAGTGGATCATCGACCGCGCTGCGCGGTGCACATCCCGCAATCACGATCGTCATCGCCGTAGTCCATAACGTCCACTTCATCACGGCAGTGTACAGAGAGTGATGAACTGACAGCAGACAGCTGAGCGCTGACATCGCAGGCCATGCGTGCAGGCAAATGGCAGCGGGCACAACGCAGACGGCGTCCGGCCGACCACGCCGACACTGAGCAACGCGAAGTGTCGGATCTCTTCGCGAACGCCGAGCCTGAGGCGTCTTCGACGAAGGCTCGGATTGATACCGTTTGAGGCTTCTCATCCCGCAAGAAAACGCCGGGTTCAGCAGAACCCGGCCTACACGAACTGATAGCCGACAGCTGATAGCAGACAGCTGAGCGCTGATAGCTATTCTTCACATTCGCCGCAGCCGAGGCCGACGTCGTTGCACGGCTGACCGCCCACGGTCATCAGCACCCATTCCACCGTCCACTCGTCCGTGCAGTTCACGACGCCATCGCTGTTGACATCGAACATCGGATCGAAACAGGACTGTGACGCCACGCCGCCGGCACCGGCATCACAGTAGTTGTCGCGCAACAGTTGAATGTCATCGCAGTTCACCGCGCCACTGCCGTCGAAGTCCAGATCGAAGAACGATCCGATGCCGGTCGTATTGACGATCTCCGTGGCAATCACGTTGAAGTCGAAGAAGTTCACGACGCCATCGCCGGTGAGGTCGTACGGCGTCTCGCCGCAATTCGAGAAGCACTGGTTGAAGAACACCTCGTGCATGTCGAGACACGTCACGGTGCCATCACCATCGATATCCAGTGGATCACCACCGCCAATGGCGATGTCGATGTCCAACTGATCGATGACGCCATCGCCATTCACATCGACTTCCAGACACTGGCACGCCATCGCGTCGATGAGCACTTGCACGTCAGCGTCATCAACGATGAGATCGCCATTGGTGTCGCCGGTACTCAGCAACGGCAATTCCACCAGGCCGAAGAGTTCGCAGGTCGTTCCCAGCGTTGCCCCGAACGCACCCGCCACGATGGGATTCCCCTGATCGGTCGGCCGGACGCGCCCGAATGCATCCAGCACGGGCACGACGTCTTCGAAGCTCACGAGACCGTCACGGTTCACATCCCGACGATCACGGAGCACGTCTTGCGCCACGATGTCCAGCGCATCAAAGACCGCTTCGATATCACTCGGATCAATGACACCGTCATCAGTCACATCGGGATCGAACACCGTCACCGTCGCGAGCGGATCGCCGATCGGTACCGTCACGAATCCGACCTTCGGTAGCGATGACATCGCCGCTTCGGCCCATGACATGCCGTTCTCATAGAAGTTGAGCATCACGTTGTCGAGTTGGGGATTGTCGCCCACGAAATGCCCGTAGCCGTGCAGCAACGCGAACGAGCCGCCGGCGTGCCCGAACCAGTCGAGGCCGTTGCCTTGCCCGCCGGTGGATCCGCCCCAGAGACGCAGACCGTTGAATGACTCGACGCTCGCAAAGATCCCGGCGGGATGCGCGTTCAATGCCTGCACGTACGTTGCCGACACGCACTCACGATCGCTGGTCGCATCGCAGATCACGAGGTGATTGCGTCCGAGGCTTGCGTGCGTGAGATCCGGGTAATCGTCGTAGAGATCCTCAAACGTGATCGACTGACAACTCAACGGGCATGGACACTGCGGATCCTCGTTGAACTCAACGCTTGGTCCGTGCAGGAACTCATCGGTGTCATCGAACCAGACAAGCCAGCCAGCATCGCGCATCGACTGCGCGCCCGCACGACTCGCGGACAACGTCACACAACCGCCCGCAACGTCATCCACGATGAAGTTCGTCGCGAACTTGTTCACGACGAGCTGCTGCGATCGATCGATCATCGCGAGCGTTTCCGTCAACGTGGTCGTCCCCGGTCCCGGACCGGCATGCAGGCGCGTCGCCATGAACAACCGACCGCCCGCACAGCCGGCCTGTACAAACGATCGAAATGGCTGCTTGATCGTTCCCGCATAAGGATTGTTCCGCGCACCGCTGAACGTATTGTCGTTGAATGTGGTCGCGCCCAGAACCGTCAGCGCACCTTCGACACTCGCCACGACGCCGTTCTCATTGCCGTGACCAACGCCGGGCTGGAAGTTGTTGGTAATCAGCACTGGCACGCCGATCGTCGTCACAAAGCACAGCGTCTCCGGCGCCTGCGTGTCGACGAAGCTCTTCAGCGGCTGACGAATCAGCGTCTCGTACGCGTCCGGCGTCACGAAGTTTGCGGTGATTGCGAACTGCGGCGGATTCGTCGGGAACGGCACCGCGGTGTAGGACACGCTGAGGTCGAACTCGCGCACGCCCGGACGCGCAGCGACATACGCTTCGCGCACCGCCGTCGAGTCGGCGCTCTTGCTGTTCCAGACCAGGACAACTTCATTCGGCAGCAGGTCCGCCGACACAACGCTCGCCGACATGGCCACTGCGAACATCGCCGCCATCGACCGGCTTGCAAGCCGCCCGATCACCCCTGTCCGGCTGTACACACACCTCAGGATTCCCATGACTTCCTTCTACCCCAGGCGAAGTCACTCTCTTCCCGAACTCACGTCAGTTTTCAATGTTGGTTTGGCATCGCTCCCCCGAAGGGGTGAGCCGCACTCCACACTCCAACGAACCATTATCCGGTGACCGGGACATGCTGCAACAGCTTGAATGCCGAAGTCCGGTAAATTTCCGCGTCGCAGCGTCTTCCGAGACGATTGAGGCCTGCCCAACCCTCCCCTGACCCGACCGATACAGCCCCCGAAAACCCGGAGGCGTCGTGAGGTTGCCCTATCGAATCGCCTGCCTATAGTGGCCGATTCTCCCCCCGATCGAGAACCACTTTCACCAAAGGACTCATGCATCATGCGACGCGCGAAGATCAGCATCATCGGTGCCGGCAACGTTGGAGCCACGTGTGCCCACTGGGCCGCGGCAAAAGAACTCGGCGACGTGGTCCTGGTCGACATTCCTGACAAGGAAGGCGTCGCCAAGGGAAAGGCCCTCGACCTCCTCTGCGCCGCGCCGATGGAGCGATTTGACGCGAATGTCGTCGGCACGTCCGACTATGCAGATACCGCCGGCAGCGATGTCATCATCGTCACGGCCGGTATCCCGCGGAAGCCCGGCATGAGCCGCGATGACCTCATCGCGACCAACGTGAAGATCGTCAAGAGCGTCTCCGAACAGATCGCGAAACACGCGCCGGATTCGGTGATGATCCTTGTCTCCAACCCGCTCGATGCCATGGTCTACACCGCCTGGAAAGCATCCGGCTTCCCGACCAATCGCATCGTTGGCCAGGCCGGCTGCCTCGATGTCGCCCGCTTCCGTGCGTTCCTCGCGATGGAAATCGGTTGCTCCATCGAAGACATTCAGGCACTCCTGCTCGGCGGCCACGGCGACACCATGGTGCCGCTGCCGCGATACAGCTCAGTCCACGGCGTGCCGCTCGACAAGCTCCTGCCGCAAGCCACCATCGACGCCTGCGTCGAACGCGCCAAGATGGGCGGTGGCGAAGTCGTCAAGCTGATGGGCACCAGTGCCTATTACGCCCCGGCGTCCGGCAGCGTCCAGATGGCCGAAGCGATCATCAAGGACAAAAAACGCATTCTTCCCTGCGCCGCCTACTGCGATGGCGAGTTCGGCATCAACGGCTACTTCGTCGGCGTACCGTGCATTCTCGGCTCTAACGGCGTGGAGAAAGTCGTTGAGATCGACCTCAACGACGCGGAGAAGGCCCTGATGGACAACTCCGTCAATGCCGTCTCAGGCCTCGTCGATATCGTCAAGTCGACCTTCCCCGAACTCGCGTAAGCTCGCGTCAGAAAGGCGACACGATGCGCATCGCTCGCACCATGCTGCTGCTGCTCGTCGCGTGTATCGCGGTCGGCTGCTCCACCAACCGGCCGGCATATACGCCCGTACAGGCGGGCGATGACGCGGTGATCTATCTCTATCGCACCGGCAACCTCGCGGGTGCAGTGACGTCGCTGCCGCTTCGCGTCGACGGTCAACTTGCCGGCACGCTGAAGAACGACATGTACACGTACGCCATCGTCCCGCCGGGCGAGTACCTCGTGTCGAGCGAAACGTCATCGGACATCTCAGAGCTCCGCGTGACGACCGAACGCGGTACTGCGTATTACGTGCGAGCCGATGTCATCCGCGGGCTGCTGAGCGGCCGCCCGCGCCTGACGCTCGTCGTGCCATCCGCTGGTCGCATCGAAGTTGCAGGCACATCGTTCGCCGGGACGGCACTCGCCCCGACATCGCCCGAATAGGTCGGCTTCGTATACTGAGCGCATGCAGGCGTACACAGTCATATGCAGCATCATTCGCATCGGCATCGTGGTCGCCATCATCGCGATACCGACCGGTTGTCGCGATGGGTCTGACGCCAATCTATCGGGTTCCGATATATCGAAGTCCGATGCATCTGTCGCCGAGCGTTCTGCCGCATTCGCCGAACAATTCCTCATCGAACTTCGCGCAATCGCCTGGGATCGCAGCGATCTCGAAGCCGGCCACACGATGGGCGCTTCGGCCGACTACGACATCCGGACGCACGATGACGGCTCGTTCACGCTCGCCGTCGAGATGTACCACGAGGACGGTCGACACGAAGGCACCGGCCGAACCAAGCAGACGACATGGCACAAGTATCGCGGCACCACGATGGTCGTTTTCGTCCCGACCAGTGCCGCGCCGGGTTTCGAGGTGAGCGCGTACGCATACGCAGGGAAGTGCGACCACAAGCCACTGTCCACCTACACCGACGCTTCGTTGCGCACCGTCACCGACGTCACGATGATGCCCGAACTGGATGAACTCGTGCAGGGCGCGATGCGCCGACTCGCCGACGAAAGCGAGTCTTTCTGATGCGCCGCCTCATCACGTGGGTTGCGTTGTATCTCATCATCGCTGCCACCGTCACCGTCATCGTCGCCTGGCGTACCTCGCGCGAGACCGGCTACGCCATGCCGGTGTTGCTGCGACTCCAGGCACCGCCCGATGCACAGAAGGCGACGTCCACGCTCGCAACCGCGGTCGAGCCGACGGATGACACAGAGCGCTTCACCCGGCTGGACATCGGTCGAACCGATGTGCGCACGCCGTTCATCGCCTTCGTCCAGATGGCCGACCTTGATCGGGATGACCTCAACGATGTCATCGTCTGCGATGCCCTCGCCAACGAGATCACGTGGATCCGTCAGGAATCGCCCGGCGTCTTTGTCGAGCGCCTGATCGCTGCCCCGATCATCGCGCCCGCACACACCGACGTCATGGATTTCGACAACGATGGCGACCTCGACATCCTCGTGGCCAGCCTCGGCCGGCTCTTTCCGAGCAACGACCGCATTGGCTCCGTCATCATCCTCGAGAACGACGGGACTGAGACGTTCACACTACGCACCGTTAACTCAGGCGTCGCGCGCGTCGCCGATGTCCGTGCTGCTGACCTTGACGGCGACGGCGATCAGGATCTCGCGGTCGCACAGTTCGGGGCGGACGACGGCGAAACCGTCTGGTACGAACAGACCGAACCGTTCGAGTTCGAACTGCACGTCCTGCAACGCCTCAATGGGACGATCAATACGGAGTTGGTCGACATTGAGGACGACGGTGACATCGACATCGTCACGATCGTCAGTCAGGAATGGGAAGAGATCTACGCCCACGTCAATGACGGTGCAGGCAACTTCGAAACCGTCTTGCTGTATGGCGCCGGCAATGATGACTTCGGTTCATCCGGCATTCAGGTCGTTGATCTCGATGGCGATGGCGATGACGACGTGCTCTATACGAATGGCGATGCGTTTGATTACACGCCACCGCGACCACGACCCTGGCACGGCGTGCAATGGCTCGAGCAGACGTCGCCCATGACGTTCGAGTATCGTCGGCTCAGTGATTTTCCGGGTGCGTATTCGCCGCGCGCGGCTGACCTCGACAATGATGGCGATCAGGACATCGTCGCCGTCTCAGGCTTCAATCGCTGGGAGCGCGCCGAATCTCCGAGCATCGTGTGGTTCGAGCAGACCACGGATGCGGGTGCGTTTGTGCAACATGCGATTACCGCTGATCCGACACATCAGATCACGATTGCGACCGGCGACATCGATGGCGATGGCGATCAGGATCTTGTCGCCGGCGGTATGCACTTCTACGCGCCATACGACCGACTCGGTCGCGTCACGCTGTGGCTCAACTCCACCGTGGAGCCAAACGATGGCTGAAGGCAAAGGCATGCAGTCGATGCTCGGCATTGGTGGCGCAGTCATCGTCGCATCAGCGGCATGGTTCGGCGCGACAACGTTCGTTCGCTCCAACCTTCCGATGCTGAATGCACCTGAGCATCGCACGTTGTCGAAGCCCGTGCGCACGGTGATCGAGTCTGCGTACGAAGCACACACGCAGCAGCCGACCGATGTCCTGACGCTGGAACGGCTCGCTCGCGCGTATCACGCCAACGCGATGCCGCGTGCGGCGCTTGATGTGTACGCCGAACTCATCGAGCGTGATGGCGAAGCGCGATGGCACTATCTGATCGCTTTGATTCACGATGAACTCGGCGACTCTGCGGCAGCGCGATCCGCACTCGAACAATACGTCGAGAAGCGTTCCAACGATCCGCTGGCGTGGTACAAGCTGGGCGAGTCGTACTTCAATGCCCGCCGGTTTGAGGATGCGCAGCGTGCGTACGCAACCGCACGCATACATCTTGACGTCGCACCGAATAATCCGCCGCGACCTGCGATTCATGATCTCGAACACTACATCCGGCTGGGCGAGGCTCGCATTCTGTTCGATCAGGCACGATACGACGCGGTCGTCGAGACACTGCTGCCGACCATCGCAACCACGCAGTTGTTTGGCCCGGCATATCGCATGCTCGGTCGCGCGGCTGAAGCGATGAACGATGAGCTACGCGCGACGGCGTCGTACGCAACGGCCGACACGTTACCGCCGTTCACGCCGCCGGTCGATCATCGCATCGATCGCCTGAGCGAGTTCTCGACGAGTTCAACGTGGCTTCTGCGCGAGGGCAATCAGGCGCGAAACAAGGGCGATTTCGCGTGGGCGGAAATCCTGCTGCGCAAGACGTACGAGCTGTATCCGGACGATGCTGATGTCGTCTCCGAACTCGGCCTGCTGTATGTGTTGCTTGATGAGCCGAACGAGCTCATTCCATTGCTGCCCGAGATTCTCAGCGGCACGCCGAAACACAGCGCAACGATCGTGCGTCTCGGCTCGGAACTCGCACGTCGCGGTGCCGCGGAGCCGGCGATCGCGTGTCTCGAACGTGCGCGTGAACTGTCGGACTCACGGGCCAACGTGCATCTGAATCTCGGTACCGCGTATGCGATGGCGAGTCGATTTGCCGATGCCGAGGCATCGTTCCGCGCAGCGCTGGATCGTGATCCCTCGATGTACCGCGCCAAGGCCAACCTTGTTCGGTCGCTCAACGACCAGAAGAAGTTTGAGCAGGCGATTCCCGTGGCGATCGAAGCCACGGCGCAACAGCCGAACGATCTGGAGAGCTGGCGTCAGCTGACGATTGCACTGGTCGAAGGCGGCAGCGACGAGCAGAAGCGGATGGAAATCGACCGCATGCTGCGACAGATCCGCCAGTTCCAGTTGAACCAGCGACAGGACGAGTTCCTAGCGATGTGCGAATTGATCCTGGCGATTGAGCCGAACAATCCTGCTGTGCTCGCGCTGTACGGCGCCATGGGCCTCGATCGGCCCAAACCAACAGAGACCGATCCCGCGAACGAGATCGACGAGACACCGAAAGACTCAGACGGCTGACTACTCGAGTGCCGCGGCACCGCCGACGATTTCCGTCAGCTCCGTGGTGATCTTGCTCTGACGCATGCGGTTGAAGCTGCGCTTCAGGTCCCGGCCGAGTTCCTTACTGTTCTCGGTCGCCGCCTTCATCGCGATCATCTTCATGATCTGCTCGCTGACCACCGCATCGTTGAACGCCTGGAACAGTGCGGTCTTGACCGACAGCGGCAGCAGGTCTTCCAGCAATGCGCCGCTCGACGGGCTGAACTCATAGTTCGCACCAGCGCCCGCCTGCGCATCGGCATCGACGTCGGGATTGAGCGGCAGAAGCGTCATGACCTCAGGCACCTGACGCGCGTTGCTGATGAAGCGCATGTAGGCCACGCGAATGCGGTCGTATTCGCCCGCTTCGAACGCGCTGATGTACTTGCTCGCAATCGCTTCGACGTCTTCGTACTTCGGCTTGTCGCCGATCAGGTACTGCTCATCGACGTGCGTCTTCTGGAATCGGAAGAACCCGAGGCCTTTCTTGCCCGACACTTCAAGCTGCACCTTCGAGTTGACGCCTGCCGCATCCTTGAGCGCGTTGTTCGCGACGCGAAGGACGTTGGCGTTGTACGCGCCACACATGCCGCGGTCAGAACTGATAACGAGCAGCAGTTCACGGTTCTTCGTTTCGGCTGGTCCATCGATCAGCGGGTTGGACACATCGCCAGCGGCAGCGCTCACCTCGCCGACCAGCGTGCGGATCTTCTCGGTGTACGGCTTGGTCGCCTTCGCGCGTTGGAGCGCGGCGGTGAACTTCGCGGTCGCGATCATCTGCATCGTCTTGGTGATGCGTTCGATCGTCTTCACCGCACCCATTCGCTTCTTCAGCTCTCGCAGCGTTGCCATGGGGACCGACCTCTCCGTACCGAATTCGGGGACCTGAGGATTGTGAGAAACGTCACAGTGTAGCGAGGTTGAGCGTTCGCCTCCAACGCCCGGGCGGAGTCTCGGCAAAAGAGCGTCGTGACCAGCGTCCCGCAGCGCCGCAGACCGTCGAGGGTCAGACCGAATCCGCCTTCACGGGGGCCGCAGGGCCGCTCGAATCGCGAATCTCCAACCCGTCGTAGGCGAGCGCCATGCCCGCAGGCAGGCTCGCCTGCGTCGTCGCGTGATGGATGTCGTGGGTCATATGGATGAACCAGGTCTGCTCCGCCCCAACCCGCTCGGCAATCTCCACCGCCTGATCGAGATTCAGATGCGTCGGGTGATGCCGGTGCCGAAGCATGTCCAACACCAACACACGAACTCCCGCCAGCGCAGGCCACGTCTCCGGCGGCACAGAAGAGACGTCCGTGCAATACGCCAAGGGGAACGGTCCAGGCTGCTCGTCACACACCGTGCCATCCGCGTTGATGGCCTCGATCCGAAATCCCACGATCGGCAATCGACCGTGGTGAAAGCGAATCGGCAGACAGCGCACGCCGAACAGGTCCACCGGCGTGCCGACGTCGAGCGGCTGTGGCAGCAGCGTCGCCACGAACGATGCATTGACGTTCTTTTCCTGTTCGAAGATATGGCGGTACACACGGAACAGGTGTTCCATCGTGTGTGGTTCTGCGTACACATCGATCGCCTGATTCATCACGACGTTGAAGCGCCGTACCTCATCGAGGCCGAACGTGTGATCAACATGATTGTGCGTATAGAGAATGCCATCGCAGCGTGTGATGTCGTGCGTCAGCGCCTGTTGGCGAAGGTCGGGCGATGTATCGATCAGGATCACGCGCGGCGAACCAGTTGAATCCGTGAACCGCAGTGCCATGGATGTGCGCAGCCGGGCATCGCGCGGGTCATCGGACGTGCAGACGTCACACGAGCACCCGATCACCGGCACACCTGCGGAGGTGCCGGAGCCGAGAATCAGAGCATGGACGTCGGTGAGCATGGAGGGTCGAGCGTAGAGCGTCGAGAGTCGAGAGTCGAGAGTCGAGAGTGGAGCGTCGAGCGTCGAGAGTCGAGCGTGGAGAGTAGAGCGTAGGACGTCGAGCGTGGCGTGAGGAGGATTCGGGGTCACTGTTCTTCAACCTCAAGGCTCAATTCTCCCATCTCCTCTGCTGCCATCTGCCATCTGCCTTCTGGCCTTTGCCTCCTGCCGCCTGCCTTCTGCCCTTTCCAACTCGCTACATTGAGCCTGCATTGTGGAGGTCATGCCATGACGATTGCCGGCTACAAGCCCACGCCACTGGACGTTCTGCTGTTCTTTGTTCCGGTCACGATGTTGTGCCAATGGGTCATTGATGTGCCGGATACGGCGATCTTCGTCGTCGCATGTCTCGCGATCATTCCGCTCGCGGGTTTGATGGGCAAGGCGACGGAGCATCTCGCGGGGCATTACGGACCGGGCATCGGCGGCCTGATGAACGCGAGTTTCGGGAACGCTGCCGAACTCATCATCGCCGTCATGGCGTTGTCTCGATCACAGTACGAAATCGTCAAGGCATCGGTCGCGGGTTCGATCATCGGCAACATCCTGCTTGTGCTCGGGCTGAGCCTGCTGCTTGGCGGGCTGAAGTTCCGCAAGCAATCGTTCAACGAGACCGCGGCGGGTGTCGGCTCGACACTGCTTGCGATCTCGGCGATCGCGCTGGTGCTGCCGGCCTTGTTCGTCCAGTTCGCCGGCGACATTGAGGCGGTGCCATTCGAACACATGAACCTGGCGATTGCGATCGTGTTGTTTGCGACGTATGCGCTGAGCCTTGTGTTCTCCTTGAAGACGCACAGTCATCTCTTCGCGGGAGAGGATGGACACGACCATCACGATGGTCCGCTATGGAGTCAGAAGCGTGCGATCATCATGCTGGTGGGCGCAACGCTCTTCGTGGCGTTGATGGCCGAAGCGATGATCCACTCGGTCGAGCACACCGCGGAGCAGTGGGGCATGAGCAAGGTGTTCATCGGCGTCGTGCTGGTCGCGGTGGTGGGCAATGCGGCTGAGCACAGCACGGCGGTGTTGGTGGCGATGAAGAACAAGATGGACCTCTCGATCAACATCGCGATCGGGTCGAGCATTCAGATTGCGTTGTTCGTCGCGCCGCTGCTGGTCTTCCTGAGCTATGCGATCGGTGATCACCCGATGGGGCTGGATTTCACGGTTCTGGAAGTGGTCGGGGTCATCGCCGCGGTCTCGGTCGTGTGCCTGATCGCGCACGATGGGCGATCGCACTGGATGGAAGGCGTGATGTTGCTCGCGGTGTACGTGATTCTGGGTATCGCGTTCTGGTATCTCCCGGTCAGCGAGGGTGCAGCGGCCATCACGGGCCACTAGGCGACCACGGAGGATTTGATTTCGTTCCCGCCGGTCGAGCCGCTACGCTAGTAGAGCGTGTCCCTGCGGGCACGACGCATATCGATATGACTTCGCCGACCCGCATGTTGTTGTTCGTCCTGTCGCTCGCAAGCGTTGCTGCGGGTGTTGGTCTGTTGATTGCGCCCGCATCATCGACGGTGCTCGCATGGGTCGTGATCGCTGCGGGTAGCGCCTTGGCTGGGGTGACCGCCACGATTCCCGTGACGCGGCGGAAGAAGTCATCATCGCGCGACACGAAGAAGAAGGCCGTGAGTCTCGTCGAGGTCGACGACATTCGCGCGCTCGAGGAATCACGACGTCGCGAACTCATCCGCGGCGCGAGCAAACAACTCGCCGACTTCCAATACCGCTACTCGGTGCGTATGCACAACGTGGACACCGGCGAACACCGGTGTTTCAACGCGGATGTCAACGGCGTGCATCTCGGCTTCATCCCCGCGATCATCACGGACAACACGAATGATCGGCAGGGCTACGGTTACGTTGCGTTTGTCCATGATGGCAATCGCTGGCGCGGACCGGGGCTTCCTTGTCCTGCAGGACAGATGGAAGCGGTGCGCCACGCATCGCGATGCGTTTCACCGTTGTCGACGGAAGAAGAAACGAAGTTCGAAGAATCACGCTTCTGATTCAGCGATGACGCGGTGCGATGCGCTCAGCATCTCGCGCATCGTCGTCACGACTTCGCCCGGCGACGCCGCACCACAAATCGCCTGACTGACCGCCACGCCTCGGCCGCCGGCATCAATGATCGCGGGAAGGGTCTCGAGTGTGATTCCGCTGATCGCAAGATGCGGCAATGCATTCCATGCGGTGTAGGCGTGGAGGTAGTCAAGGCCTGCAAGGTGATCTTTGGATTTCGTCTGCGACGAGAACATCGGACCGACGCCGCAATAGTCTGCGCCATCGCGCTGTGCCGCGTGCGCATCATCAAGACATGATGTGCTCACACCGATGAGTCGATCGGGACCGACGATCCGGCGTGCATCGGTGACGTCGAGATCGCCCTGTCCGACATGCACGCCATCGGCGTCGGCAAGCACCGCGATGTCCGGCCGGTCGTTGATGATGACGGTGGCGCGTCCTCGACATGCCTCGACGAGCCAGCGTGCGCGTCGAAGCAGTTCCGCATCATCGAATTCTTTCTCGCGCAACTGCACCATATCGGCGCCGGCGTCGAGGCTCGCCGCGACAACGTCCTGCCAATCGTGGTGGATGCATAATTCGGCGGTCAGCAGCACACAGATCGTCCATTGGTGCGGATGTCGCTGCCGAAGCGCATCAAGCAATGTGCGTTCCAGTTCATAGCCGGCGTACCGACACTGTTCGATCTGCCTGGCGACCGCAGGATCATGCAGCTTGCCGTATTCCTCAAGCGATCGAAGCGCTTCGCTCAGCCGCTTGGCCGCAGCGGCGGCAACGTCGTAGGCGGATGCACGGTCATATTCCGTGGGCGTGGTGATGGCGGTGCCGACGTCGCCGGCGGTGTCGCGTGC
>JBCCFX010000081.1:0-15355 GCA_039029515.1 Planctomycetota bacterium | reverse complement strand
GGAGTGGCAGGTGGATTGACGTTGCGTGCGCGCCAAACGACACGACGGCCGGAACATGGCGTTCCGACCGTCGGCAGTATGTGCGCATGATGTTGAGTTATCCACAAACGATGCCGCGTGTATTCACGCTGATTCGGCGGTGGTCTCTTCGCCGCTGCGCTGGCGCAGGCGGTCTTCAAGTCGTGATACGTCTTGATCGAGCTTCGGCAGCGACTGTCGCTTGCTATCGATCGTGCGAATCGCGTGCATGACCGTCGTGTGGTCACGGCCGCCGAAGTAGCCGCCGATCTCCTCGAGGCTGTATCGCGTGTGCTTTCGGGTCAGCCACATGCCGATCTGTCGCGGCAGCGCGATGGACTTGTGCCGACGCTTGGACAGGAGATCCGTCAGCTTCACGTCGTAGTAATTCGTGATCGTGTCGATGATCATCTGGACGGTGGGGGACTGCGGGCCGTCCGAACCGCCGAACTGCTCGCCGATGGCCTGCTTCGCGAGATCCAGGGTGATCTTCGATCCATTCACCATGGCCAGACCCTGAAGACGATTGATCGCGCCTTCCAGTTCCCGAATGTTCGTGTCGATCTTGGCGGCGATATAGCTCAGCACGTCTTCCGGCATCTCGAGCGTGCGAAGCTTTGCCTTGCTGCGAAGAATCGTGACGCGCGTCTCGTAGCTCGGCTTTTCGATGCGAGCGACCAGCCCGCAGTTGAACCGGCTGGTCAGACGTTCCTCCAGATGGGGGATCTCGACCGGCGGTGCATCTGAGCTCAGCACGATCTGGCGACCGGTCTGATAGAGCGAGTTGAACGTGTGGAAGAATTCTTCCTGTGTTCGGTCGCGGGTCGCGAGGTCATGGATGTCATCGATCAGGAGCATGTCCACGTGACGGTAGCGATGTCGGAACTCCGCCATCTGGCCCGCCTGAACGGCATCCATGAACTGGTTCATGAATGCATTGCACGAGATGTAGTAGATGCGCAGTGACGGATTGGTACGCATTGCGGTCTGGCAGATCGCTTGCAGCAAGTGCGTCTTGCCCATGCCGACACCGCCGTGCACGAAGAACGGGTTGTATGCCTTGCCCGGTTTCGTTGCGACGGCTTTCGCGCCTGCGTGCGCCAACTCGTTGCCGGGACCGACGACATAGGTGTCGAAGGAGTAGTCCGGACTGAGCAGCATGTCGTCATCGGGTGTGATGAAGCCATCGCCACCGGCAAGCGGTGCGCCCGCAGTCGCTTCGGCGTCATCACCGATACGGCCTTCTTCGGTCAGCTCGGCTTCGCCGATGAACCGAACGGCGAGCAGCAGGCCGGTAACGGCCTGTGCCGCTTCCGTGAACTGATCGACGCAGCAACGTTGCAGATACCGAAGCTGGACGGGCTCTCGAACGAGCAGTCGCAATGTGCCGCCGTTGATATCGATCGGCTCGATATCCTCGAACCAGTGCCGGCACATGTTCGGGTAATTCTGACGCAGTTGCGCAAGGATAGCCTGCTTGACGTGTGGATCAGGTCGCCCCATGGAGCCCCACCAAGTTCAGCGTTTTGACGTGACGTCCGAAGTCCTGACAGTCGTCACGCGAAGAGGTCTAATCAGGGTCACCAGCAAGTCCCACCATTGACTTTGTGCTGCATGACGAAACTGAGCGGCACACCATGGACGCTCAAAGGTGGAGAGAATCTACGTCACGCTCACTCGGTCGTCAACCAAACTCCACAAGATTCGCGGGACATGTGCGCACTTCGTTCACGATGCGTGCGCCTCAGCGTCCTGCAGTTGACGTTCGTACCGACTGCGCGCAGACCGATGATCCATCAGAAAATGAACGCGCGACGCCTGCTCTTCACCAACAAGCTCGACAAGTTTTTCGCGCGATGCAACAATGTTTGTTCGGCGCGAGAGGTGAACGAGTACGATGTGTTCGGCTTGCCACGTTTCGAGAAGTTTCGCGAGATCCGTCACGTGCATGTGTTTGCCCACCGATGCACGCGATTCGTGATCATCCTCAAAAAACGTGCATTCTGAGACAACAACCTTCGCCAGGGCGAATTCGTCTCGGTATAGATAGGGACCTAGTTCCGTATCACCGGTGTAGGCGATCAGTGGAATCTGGAGTTCGCGCGTGATCTCTGTGCCCGCGCGTTTCAATTCGCGCAGTTTCTCTTGCGGCAGATCGCGAAACTCTTCACGAAGTTTGCTGCGCCGTTCGATCACGGAGTACCCGAGCGCGGGTACGGTGTGACTCACTTCGATCGCGCGCAGCATAATATTGTTCTTGATCTCAAACTCTTCATCCGGCGCGAGCCCGATCACTTCGTGACGCGTCGACTGTTGCTCGAGATCCACCCAGCCGCGCATCATGCGCTCGATCGCGGGCGCAATCTTCTCGTGACACAGACATGTTCCCACGCCCATGCGCTGGAACATGCGCTGGCTGAAGTAGTACGGCAGGCCGGCGATGTGATCCATGTGCCCGTGGCTGATCGCCGTATACGACGCCGCCAACGCAATGCGCGGACACAAGCCGATGTCAAAGTTGAGGTCGAGCTCCGGCACCTGCACGACGGTCTGTTCGCCCGCGATGCTGATGCCCTGAATTCGGTAGGGCGGAAGATACAGAAAACCAACCTGCCCCACGCGCGGGGGTGCCTTCGGCAGCATGTGAGAATCTCCGTCAACGCCGCTCTCGCGTCGTTGGGCTGTTGTGACAGGCACATGCTAGAGCACGGTCTGCGCAGGTCAATACCCCACGATTCAGCTCGCGCCGAGTTTTCGAGATCGTCGCCGGCCCGCGTGGATCAGTTGATCACGGTGTGATGGCATCGCCGTTCACGAAGTAGAACTGGACGCGGACATCATCCGGGAAATCGTTGGTGGCCTGAATGAACACGTCCTGCACCGGCATGCCGACCATGTCCCAGCGCAATTCGATGTCCGAGATCACAATCAGGCTTCCCTTCACGGATGTCTCTGTTCGACCCATGCCCGGTCCGAACGGCGCTTCCTCATCACCGCCACCATCATCAATGCCTCGAGTGACCTCAATCAGACGGTCAGCCGCGTCATTCGCATCTGACGTCTCGGTCGTCGAGATCGTTGGGTCGGACGGCGGCGCGCTTACGAAGTCGACCAAAAACTCCGCCGACTGCGTGCCCATGCCAACGAGGTTCCCGCCAAAGGTCGCGCGGCTCGCCGCGAACTCGATGTCGTACTTCGCCACACCAAGCAACGGTGATGCCTGGCTGACCACATCGCGCGGGTCGAGCCCCAGAGGCTGACCGTCAGCAGGATCGAAGTCGACGTCGCACAGCATGCTCTGCAACCCATCGATGCGCGCCTTGCCGACGTTCGTCTGCAGCGTCTGCAGCACAAGGCTGTTTGGCGGCGCGATGAAGTTCACGAGCGTCTTGTCCCAACACGTGATGCATCGATCCGTGCCGGAGAATTTGAATTCGTTCTCGTTCCAGATCTCGAAGGATGCTTTCGTCGTGACCGGACCATCGGTCTCCTGGCGGAAGTCAGCATCGAGCGGGTGCAACGTCAGGGTGGACAGCGTCGGTGCGCCGTACGGTGCGGCGTTGGATGCGATGAAGTTCCACAGCAGCAGGTCGTAGCCGCTGACGTATTCCTGGCCATCGAGCGAAAGCACGCCCGTCGTTCCTGTGGGTGCGCCGTGCGCAACCAATGGATCGGCGACCTGGAACGCGGATGCCGCGTATTCCCATGCGGTCATGTCTCGATAATTCACCGTGGTGACGGTCGCGCTGAGATGATCCCAGCGAATTTCCTCACCATTTGCATTGACTGCGTAGCCAACGATGTAGCCGCGCAGCACGCGATCGGTGCCGCCCGCAGGATCAGGTCGGCCCGGCGGCATGCCCGGATCGAGCACGCTGAACGGTGAAACGCCAAGCGGTTGGCCGGTCAGGACCGACCAGTACACCGACTGATCGCCGGTGAGTTCAATCTGATTATCCACCCAGTTCCAGCCGGGTTCGCCGGTGTCGTCGATCGGCGGCGGACAGACGACGCCCTGCGGGCCGAACGTGATCGCGCCACAGAATGTGCCATCGCCCTGGTAGTCACCACCGACGATCATGCAGTCGGCAGATGTGAGATCCGCGCACGAGCCGTCAAGCATGCAGCAGGCGCCAAAGATCGGACAGTCGGCTTCCTTGCAGTCCGTGAGGTTGCCCTGATATTCGCCGCCGAAGTTTTCGCACGCGTCTTCAGATTGGGCATCCTGGCAACTGCCATCCACGAAACAACACGCACCGAGAATCGGACACGGGCTGGGATCACACGTCGACCCATTGAGTTGGTACTCGCCACCACTCTTGTCACAGGTATCTTCGTTGGTCTCGAAACACATGCTGTCCGCGAAGCAGCACGCGCCAGATTGCTGCGGGCATGGATTCGGATCACACGAAGAATCGAGGCCGAGGAAGGTGCCGCCTTCATCGGCGCAGGAATCCTCATCAATAAGCTGGCACGATCCGACATCGTTGCAGCACGCACCAAGGCACGACAACACTTCACACATCGAGTCATCGCCCTGGTAGGCGCCACCCTGCGCGGTGCAGTCGTCTTCGATGTCAACGAAGCACTCGCCATCGCTGAAACAGCAGGCGCCCATAGCGTCATCGGGGCAGTTCGTTCCATCGCACTCGCTGCCGATACCCAGGAACATGCCGCCATCTTCGCCGCATTGCTCTTCGGTTCGGAATTCGCAGAGCGTCGGACTGAAGCAGCACGCACCGGTGAGCAGAGGACAGTCGACGTCAGCGCACATCACGCCGCCGCCCTGGAAGGTGCCGCCAAGATTCCCGCATGCCGCTGCGCCGATGAATTGACATTCGCCGTCTGGCAAGCAGCATGCGCCCATCAGGTCTTGGCAGAAGACATCACCGCACGACACGCCAACGCCTTCGAAGTTGCCGCCCTGATTTGTACACACCGGCTCAGTGATGTTGTTGATGCAGTTCCCGGTCGGAAAGCAGCATGCGCCGAGTTGATCAACGCACACGATGTCCTCGCACGATGTTCCCGGTCCACTAAACACGGCACCAGCAAACGCGGCGCACGAGGCAATGGTGGATTGGGTACAGACGCCAGTGGTCCGGCAGCACGCGCCAAGACAGACGGCCGAGGCGCATGTTGTTCCATCACCGAGATATGTTCCGCCGCTGTTCTCACAATCAACCTGGGTCTCACTCGGAGAACACGGACCCGACATGAGGCAGCACGCGCCCGCCGCAGGTGCACAGGAAATATCAGCGCACGTGGTGCCGAAGCCGCCGAAGATCGCGCCACCGATCGACGCGCAGAGCCCGGAGTCGGTCACATTGCACGTTCCATTCGTCTGGCAACACGCGCCAACGCACGCGCCTTGACCGCAATTCACCCCATCGCCAAGGTAGGAGCCACCAATGGCATCACATTCAGACTGTGTCACGGCGGGAGTACACATCGCGTCGTCGAAACAGCAGCCGCCGATGGTTGGCGTGCACATGACGTCGTCACATGTCAGGCCAATGCCCATGAATACGCCACTGCCACCGATGCACGAGTCCGGGATCGTGACGATGCACTGCCCGCTGCTGAAACAACAGACGCCGGAACAGATGCCTGAAGCACACGTCGACCCGTCGCCAACGTACGATCCGCCGGCGTTCTCGCATTCCAACATGGTGTCGCCATTTGAGCACGCACCACTGCCGAAGCAGCAGGCACCGGTCGGCTGCGGACACATGACGTCACTACAGGACGACGCATCGCCCTGGAACATCCCGCCCATCGTGCCGCAATCGTCGAGCGTGGTGCTGTCATTGCAGGTGCCATCTGGAAGACAACATGCGCCGGGCTTCTCGCTGGCAGACGCCGCCTCCGTCGCACCGAACACGACACTCACTGTGATGACGAGCACCATCAGGCGCCCGATGCGACAGAATCACTCGGACGGCATCATCTTCCTCCCGGGCCACAAGAAGCCACAGGACCAGCATGACCGACACGACTGTCCGATTCAACCAGCACTCATGGTAAACAGTTGTAATGCATGGGGTTATCGGAGATCGCCCGTGGGCAGGCGTTTCCCGTATCACGCGTCTTGCCCAATTCACCAACACAGTCGGGGAACGTTCACGTGACGAACTCAAAGTCCGTGCCCGGCTCACCGACCACGCTGCGAAGAAACGAGTCCGCATCGACGGACAGGCTTACTGGTCCGACGTTGCCATCGAGGACTGTCATGAAGAAGTGAAAACCAAGGAGGCGCGACACGCCGGGTTCGTCGGCGGCTTCAATGAAGACACCGCTCCCGCTGTCGCCCTTCTTGGTCGCGTCCTCGGTGTATCGCGTGATCCAGACGAAGTCGTAGCGCAGCGTGCCCCAGTCGAACGAACGCGAAACGCCGGTCATGCCGGTGAGGAGTTTACCCGGCAGCGCAACGGCAGTCTGGTCGCGCTCGATCCAGAAGAACGCACCGTTCTCGCGCGCTTGGGCGGATTCAATGTCCTCGAGCGTTGCGATGGTGCCGTCAAACGATGGAGGAAACGTGGGCGTGATCGTCGGAATGTGCGCATCGGGTAGTCGAATCACGACGGCATCGTTGACGAGTCCCTGTTGACGGATGCGCGATGGAAAGAACGCATCATCTCCACTGTTCAACCATGTCCGCCTGCGTGCCCCGATCCCGCGCGGCGTCGTCGGCATGTCGACAGTACCGCCGCTGACCTTGATGACGACATGCGCCGATGTGACGGCGTAGCCGGTGTTTCCCATCATGAACACCGCGCCGGGGGTGCCGCGCCGATACGACGCATCGGTGGAGTACGTTCCCGCAGGTCGTGACACGGGTCGTTTCCCGCACAGGAACCAGCGACCGGGACGGACATCGCCCGCGCTCGGGAGTTTCGCAGCCTGTTCGCCGTCGTCCGGCACGCCTGCGATGACATCGGTCGGCACGCGCGCCTTCGACTTCCGTCCCTTCACCTCGACATAGATGTACGACGGAATACGTTCCTCGCGCGGGATCTCGTCGATCGGCCGCTTCTGTTCGACCCAGATCACGATGCATCGGCCGCCAGTCGCGCGCGGCCGCGAGCCGTACGACTCGGTCCGATCATGGAACTTGCGTCCGATGCCGATGCTGATGACGCCCGGTAGATCGCTGAATCTTTCGACCGCCTGTTCGAACGCAGCGCGGAGTTGCGGTGTGGTTTGCAGCGCGGCGACCAGCGGTCGCTCGTCATCCGCGAGCCGTCGTGGCCGCTTACGTGGTCGAGTGCGTTTGCGGGCCATCGCAGGCTTAGCGCAGGGAACGCTTGAGCGTATCGAGCGGCATGTGCATCGTGATCAGGATGCCGGCGTACTTCTCGTTTGGCTGTTTCTTGTCCAGTTTGACGGACACCTGCGATTCGGGATTCGTGAGTTCAAACGTCGACGACATCCATGTGCGCATTTCGTTCGTCACGGTGCTCGCTTCGGCTTCGGTGAGAAGCGAGGAGAGATTCATCGTTGCAATCTGCATCTGTGTTTTCGCGCCAGCTGACTTGATGTCAATCTGATCGGCGTCGAGCTTGAGGCGCGCGGTCAACGTGGGATCAATGGACTGCGTCGCGCCGGCGAGCCGGCGCTTCATCGTCGCAATACTCGCCGGCGAATTCGAGGATTGGTTCAGCTGAATGCCGTTGTTGCCATTGCTGTTGTTGGTTCCGTTCTGATTGAACTGGATGCGACCATCGTTGGCCTGCGCCGTCGTTGCGGCATCCAGACGCTCGGTCGCCGGCAGAATGAAGGCATCGGTGGTGACGTTGAAGCCGACAACGGTGAACGGAGGGCATGGGACGAATGCCATGTCAGTGCGCACCCACGGCGTGTTGGCCTGTTCGAGGAAGAGTTCAAACGTCTCTTCGGGATCCGCGCCTGATGTGAGTACGGATGACGCATCGCCGAACCAATCGCGCATCTCGCGTGGCTTCAGGATGGGATATACGCCGGGCTGCGCGATGCGGACTTCCGCGATCTTGAACAGCAGCACTTCGCCGAGCAGGTCCTTCGCGGTCTGCCGGTCATCGGATTGTTCGCCGATCTGGCTTGTGGCAAGATCCGCGAGCCGCGCCGGCGATGTGCCCGGCGGCAGACCCATGGCGAGCGGCATCCATGTTGTCGCGATGCCGGCGGCGGCTTCCGAAGCGCGCTCGACCTGACGAATGACGTACGGAATCAGGTTCGAGTTATCAATCTTCTGTGCGAATACCTCTGCTGCCCAACCGTTGCGCAGTTTGGTTTCGACGTCGATCTCGCCGAGTCCGCCTTTGACGCGGATGACATACTGCTCATCGAAGTCCGGCAGGTAGACGACGTCCATCGTTTCGCTGAGTCGCGTCACAGGATCGGTATCGCTGATGAAGCCCGTGCGCGCGGTCAATTCTGTTGGTGGCTTCTCGTCATCCGGCGTCGGCGTTGGCGCATCATCGATCTCATCGGTCTGTTCTTCGCTCACGCGGTTCATCATGGCACCGTCCGTCGTGATCGTCATCGCCGCATACGCCTGTGCGAACGACATCTCGGTTGGCACGATCTTGAGCAGCCAGGTCGGGGCATCGCGCGGTGTATTCAGGACGTACACGTTGCGGTCCGGGTCGAGCGTGAAGCTGACGAAGGCAACGCGCTGCGCTACCGGCGTCGGCTGCTTGAGGTTCACGTACGGGCGCGGCAGGTAGTAACGAACGCCTTCCATCCGGTCGGCGGCGGCCTGTCGCGTGTCATTCCACGTCTCGTACTGTGTGGGTGAGGGGACTTTGACGTATTCGATCTTCGCACAGCCGGCGAGCACGAAAGCAGCGAGACCGGCGAGCGCGATCAGGTGGGTCCGGACCATGGCGTTCCCCTCGGGTGAGTCATCGAAGCGAGATCGCCGCGCAGCGACCCCCCGGACCATCGGCACGATTCCCGGACGTCCTTGCGTGCCATTGCGATTGCGGGCGTCTGAGCGTCCATCTTCCCGGTCTGCCGTGGTTATCGGACAGTCAGGGCGGCGGTGTGCCGGTCATCGTTGGTCAGAAAAAGTCAAATACGTCCGGCCGCGCGACCGGCATCCTGCCAGATGTAGGCGTGGCTCGCCTGATCACGTGATCAGGCATGCGGGGGTGAAGGAGGCAGCATGCAGATCGAGACACCATGCAGAATGACGGCCAGTCGTGGTCGGCGGCCCGAAACACGCCCTTCCGGGGGGATATCGCGGCTTTTGCCATCAGGTCACCGACGACGGACGAGTACACTGAGCAGCACGATGACGATGTCGAATCGCGATGATTTCTCGACGTTGATCGCACAGGCTCGCGACGGTGATGCCGAAGCGGGTGAGCGATTGTTCGCTGAGGTCTACGACCAGTTGCGTCAGATCGCTCGGCGGAGTCGTTTCGTCGGCAAGGACGGCGAGACGATGCAGCCGACGGTGCTGGTGAACGAGGCGTTTCTCTCCTTGGGCAAGCGCTGGCCGATGCCGCCGGACAACGAGCCGGACAACCGTGCGACGTTCTTTCGAACGGTGGCGTTGGCCATGCGCACGATTCTGCGCGAGCATTGGCGAAGCAAGCAAGCGTTGAAGCGTGGTGGCGGTGAACAACCGCTTGCGCTGGATGAGCAGCTCACTCCTGATCATGGCGGCGAAGCGCTGGATCGGGCTGACTACCTCGCGCTGGACAGTGCGATGGACAAGCTCGAGCGCTACAACCATCGCTGGCACGACGTAGTGCTGCATCGGTACTTCGCTGGCCGGACGAACGAAGAGACCGCGACGATGCTTGGCGTCGGGCTGACCACGGTGAAAACCGACTGGCAGCTTGCGCGCGCGTGGCTTCATCGCGAAATCATGGGAACCGAGTGATGAGTGATATGCCCTCAACGGCATTGTCTGACGACCGGCGTGAGCGCGTGGCGGCGTTGCTGAGCAAGGCATCTCGCTTGCCGCGCGAATCCCGCGAAGCGTTCGTCCGCGCCAATGCGGATAACGACGACTTGGTCATCAATGAAGTGTTATCGCTTCTCGCACACGTCGATGATATCGATGACGAGGAGTTCCTTGAAGGCTCGATCGAACTCCCTTCAATCGAAACCGTCGTCGACAGCAATAGTCCGGTCAATCTGCCGCGGCGCATCGGACCGTTCACGGTTAAGAAGATGCTCGCCACCGGCGGGATGGGCACGGTCTACATTGCGGTCCAGGACAAGCCGCAACGAACAGTTGCGTTGAAGGTGATGAAAGCCGGTTTGACTGGCAAGAGCGCGCTCCGCCGCTTCGAGGATGAAGTGCGTGTGCTTGGTCGCCTGCGACATCCGTACATCGCACAGATCTACGAAGCAGGCATGCACGAGTCGCCATTCGGCACCGTGCCGTATTTCGCGATGGAGTATGTGCCGGGCGCGAAGACAATCACCCAGTATTCGTTGACGCATGATCTGCCGATCCGCGAACGACTGGCCTTGTTCGTCAAGGTCTGTGATGCGGTGCATCATGGGCATCAGAAGGGTGTGATTCACCGCGACCTGAAGCCGGGCAACATCCTGGTCGATTCCAAGGGGATTCCGAAGGTCATTGACTTCGGCGTCGCGCGCACGACGGATGCCGATCTCGTATCGGCGACGTTGCAGACGGATGTCGGCCAGATCATCGGCACGCTGCAATACATGTCGCCGGAACAGTGCGACGCGGACCCGCATGATCTTGACACGCGCAGTGATGTCTATGCGTTGGGTGTCATGCTGTACCAGCTGTTGTGCGATGAATTGCCGTACGACGTTTCAACGGCGCCGGTGCTGGAAGCAATGCGCACGGTGAAGGAAGCGCAGCCGGAGAACCCGAGCAGTTTCAATAAGTTCCTGCGCGGTGATCTGGAAACGATCACGCTCAAGGCGTTGGAGAAGGACCGCGATCGTCGCTACGAGTCGTCGGCAGCGCTGGCGAAGGATATCGAGCGCTATCTGCACGACGAGCCGATCGAAGCGCGTCCGCCGAGCTTCACGTACCAGCTGCGCAAGTTCGCGAAGCGCCATAAGGGCAAGGTGACGGCAGCAGCGTTGTTGATGCTTGCTGTCATTGTTGGGGGAGTTACTTCCGCGCTCGGGTGGCGTGAAGCAAGTACGCAACGAGTTCGCGCCGAAGCTGGCTGGCAGGAAGCGGATCAGCAGCGAGAACGGGCAGAGGAAGGGTGGGGCCTTGCAACGGAGCAGCAACTTCTCGCTGAAGAGCGTTTTGATCAGTCGTATGAATTCGCAACCTACTTCATGACCGATTTGGATCGAGCACTTCGTGAGATGTCTGGGACACTCCAGATCCGAGATGAGCTCGTCACACGCGCCGTGACATTCTACGAACAGTTTAAGGCGTCTATGGATGATTCGAATTTGGATGAGCGGGCGCAGCTTGCCCGTGGCTACCTGACAATCTCACAGATGTACTTTGCGAAGCGCGGCCCGAACGTTGGTCAGCGCGAGAAAGCGGCGGAGTACCTGGCGAGTGCGCATGAGTTGTTTGTTGCAAATACTGATATTCAACCCGATCATGTCGATAGCCTCTCGGGTCTCGCCGCTTCACGAATTCTGCGGGCCGATTCCTTTGAACGTGACGCGAAGCGAGCTCGAAGCAGAAGTAGAGAGCTTGCGAAGAGCGGTGATTCAGATCAGGCCAACATCTTTCAAGACCGTGCGACGATAGAGTTTGAAAGAGCGCTCAACGAGTTACGACAAGCTGAAGCAGAGCTTCAACACTGTCGTAATGCGGAACCAAAGAACGACAGATTCGAGCGGCTTGAACTGGTGGTTTGGCTCAACGTTGCTGACGTTCTTGCTGATCTAGAGATGAACATCGAAGCTGCCGAGTACCGGACTCGAGCGTCAGATGCAAGGAAGATGCGCTTCGAATTGGATCGTGGAGATCCCGAACGTAAGGTTGACTTTGCGCTTGGATTGACGCGCATTGCATCAGCACACAAGGCGAACGGCGAATTGCCTTCGGCGATCTCTGTGTACGAACGTGTCCTTGAACTGCGTGAATCCATCGTTGAGCAGAAACCATATTCTGCGCGAGAACGACGACGTGTGATGTTGACGCATCAATATTTATTTCAGGCCTACCGTGATTTTGGTGATACTGAAAAAGCGACGTTTCACATCGAGGAAGCAGAGGCGATCGCAGAGCGACTCGCGTTCTTTGACTCGATAGATCGGCGCGGGCTGGAAGATCATGTCAAGGTCGCAGAACGATTAGGCAACTGGTATGTTGATCAGGACTATCCCTTCAAAGCGATTGATGTCTACGATCGCGCTTTGGTTGGGCTGAAGAAGCTGGAGAAAATGGAGCCCGAGTATCGAGTTGTAGTGATGCGTGTAGAGGAAAGCCGGGCCAAAGCGTCCACGCCTTAGCCGGTGCTCACGCGTCAGTCTTCACACTTGACCACGGCCCTGTGATCGCCACCGTATAACCCGGTTCCTGCACGTTGACGAACAGCGTCGAGCCGTCCGGCGAGAACACACAACCAGCCATCTCGGAATTGTTCAGACGATTGCTTGCGATCAGGTATTGCTGACCCGTCGGCGTGATCCCGATCACGCGGTCGCGGCCCGCACTGTCTTCGCATGTGATGAGATCGCCCCACGGCGCCAGCGTCAGATTGTCGGCGTTGCGGAGGAGATCATCGCGCTGTGATTCCACGAACAACGTAAGTTCGCCAGGCGATGCGCCTTCTTCCGCCGTCCCTTCGTGAGGACTTGGTGTGTATCTGAAGATCTGGCCACGCTTCGCCGCGCCGCCGTTCGTGCAGGCGACATACAAGGTGCCGTTGCCGAACCAGATGCCTTCGCCGCGCGCGAAGCGAGCCGCGCCGTTTGCAAAGCCGCGGAATCGAAGGTCGCTGTTGGGCGCATCGATGTCATCAATGTCCATCCAGCTCACGGCAATGGCGCGGCCGACCGGCACGCGCGGCTGACTCTCTTCCCAGTTGCGCGTGTCACAGCTCGGTTGACCGATCACCATCAGTACCTGGAGTCGACCGCCGTCGAGGAGTCTGCCGGGCGTCGTCGGGATGAATCGATACAGAAGACCTTCGTGCTGATCTTCAGTGAGGTAGATGATGTTCGTGCGCGGATCGACGGCGACGGCTTCGTGCTTGAAGCGTCCCATCGCCTTGATGGGTACGGGGCGATGTAAGCGGATCTCATCCGTCGCCGGCACTTCGAAGCAGTACCCGTGATCAACCTCACGGCGTTCATCCGCGCGTGACTCGGTTTCCTCACAGGTGATCCACGTGCCCCACGGCGTCGCGCCGCCCGCACAGTTCGTCGATGTACCGGCCAGGCTCAGGCAATGCGAGCGCAGCGTGCGTTGTGTGGTGTCGTACACGAGCGTCGTGGTGCCGCCGAGTGAAGGTGTCCGACCAAAGCCGGCATCGTGCATCATGTCCGTTTCGATACGATCCATCAGTTCGTTCGTCCAGCCGAACGCGCCATATCGAGGCTTCGCGGCACCGACTTCATGGTTGCGCACGAGAATCGTCGTCCCGTTCGGTCCGGGAAACGCGCCCATACCATCGTGGAGCGCGGGGACATACAGGCCATCATCCATGCGCTCGCCGAACTTGCTGAACACGTGGTAGGAGAATCCATCGGGCAGGTCGAGCGTACCGAGCGGATCGTCGCGCAGCGCGCCGAATCCGAAGGCGACAGCACTGCGTTGCACCGGCGATGCCTCGAGTCGTCCGACCAGCTGATGCAATCCGAGAAAGCCGGCGGACAACACGCCAGTCTGCTTGAGCATTGTTCTTCGGGAGATCGTCACGACCCGGTACTCCTCACGCATGCCGGTTTACAGACGGTAGTGTAGGTCGCGCGCGGCCGTCATCGCACGGGTGTTTCGCCCCGAATGCTCAGGCGTGGCGAAGATGGGGGCCGAACCGCACATTATTCATGCATTCTGAACATCACAAGGGTACGCTCGCAGTCATGAGACGCCACCAGAAGACGCATTTCGTTGCGACCGCGACCAGTGCTATCGCGCTGGCCACATGCATCACACCGATCAACGCGCATGACGACCATCAGAATAGGGACGACATCACGCGCGGTGAGGCCCATCCGACCATCATGGATACGACCCGGTTCTTTACGAACCGAGACGGTGCTGCACTCAACCTGCCTACTGAGGATGAAGCGTTTACATTCGCCATTTTCGGCGATCGAACGGGCGGACCCGCGGACGGTATCAACGTGCTCAAGGACGCGGTTCATGATGTAAACATCATGGAGCCGGACTTCGTCATGACCGTGGGCGACATGATCCAGGGCTACAACCAGACCGACGCGTGGATGGATCAGATGCGTGAGTTCAAGGGCGTGATGGACGAGTTGTTATGTCCGTGGTTTCCGGTTGCGGGGAATCATGACATCTACTGGCGCGGCCCGGACAAGCCGGCCGGTGAACACGAAGCGAGTTATGAAGTGCATTTCGGTCCGCTGTGGTACTCGTTCGAGCACAAGGACTGTCACTTCATCGTGCTGTATACAGATGAAGGCAATCCGGACACGGGGCGAAAGTCGATTCGTGAACCCGAGGCGCAGCGGATGAGTCCTGAACAATTGTCCTGGCTCGAATCGGCGTTGGAGCACGCCAACGACGCACAGCACGTTTTTGTGTTCGTGCATCATCCACGCTGGTTGAAGGGCAACTATGGCAACGACTGGAAGAATGTGCATGCCAAACTTGTCGATGCGGGCAACGTTCGTGCGGTCTTCGCGGGCCACATCCACCGCATGCGGTACGACGGCGTAAAAGACGGCATTGAGTACGTCACACTCGCCACGGTTGGTGGACACAATGACTTCTCATCGCCTGAGGCGGGCTATCTGCACCACATGAACCTGATTACGGTTCGGCCACATCAAATTGCCATGAGCGCGATTCCCGTTGGTGAAGTGATGGACGTGCGCGCGATCACAGGCGATGTCAGTGATGCGGCGAGCATGCTCGCGCGGTCACAGCCAACCGTCGATGATGTCGTCCGGATTCGCACCGACGGCGCGAGTGACGGCCGCGTGCGCGTAACGGTACGTAATCCCACCGGCGGTACAGTTGATGTCGCGATGTATCCGGACAGCGATGATGCGCGGTGGACGTTTGTTCCCGACCACCAGCATGGCACAATCAACGCCGAAGGTGAAATGGCGTTTGACTTTGAGGTGCAGCGCAATCCCGGGGCGATCGACGACTCATTCCACCCGATCGCATTGGTGCAACGGATGGACTATCTGACCGATGATGCGCGGTACGCGATTCCTGAGCGGCGCATCGATGTGCCGC
>JBCCFX010000080.1:0-15536 GCA_039029515.1 Planctomycetota bacterium | reverse complement strand
CGGGTGCGGTTGGGATTGGACCATCGTCGTCGACGTTTGTTTCGGACGTCGGTTCGGGTCGCAAACGTCCGATCATCGCGGCCTTAGCCTTTTCGAATTCCTCGTCGGTCAGATCGCCGGCTTTATGCATCGCGCGGAGGTCGGACAGAAGGAAGCCCTCGGACGCGCCGTCGTCGGGCTGATCCAGCCGTCGACGCAGATACAACAGCACGATGCTGCCCAGCACGATGATCACGACGATCACCACGAGCCACGGCAGCATGTCGCGGAACCCTTCGGCCGCATCGTTGGTCTGAGCGATCATCACCGGCATTCCATGGCGCATTCGACCGTGGTCCGATGACCATGGCACCACACCAAAGCCTTACGCGTCGTTCTTCGCCTGGCGCTTCTTGACGTGCTCGGCCCAATCCTCGGCCGAGATGTCCTTGACGGTGGCGTCCTGAACAATGCGGTCTGCGGCCTTGTGCTCGCGGATCTGCATCGCGATCTCGTTCAGGCGGCCCGACTGTGCGAGTTGAGCTCGAAGCTGTTCCGGACGCATGTTGTTCTGCGCAGCCATCGCCGCAACTCGACCGTTGATCTCCTGCTCGTTGACGGAGATCTCGAACTCGTCGGCAAATCGGTGCAGCAGGAAGAACAGCTTGAGGCGGCGCTTCGTGCCACTCTCGTTCTCGCCACGCGTATCCGCGAGTCGGCGCTCGACCTCTTCCGGATCGATGCCGCGATACAGAAGTTCCATCTCCTGGCGACGCAGGTTGCGTTCGGCCTGCGCGGCAGAGAGATCCTCCGGCAGTTCGAAGTCCACGGCGTCCATGAGGTAGTCCGCGACCTGCTCCCGCATGGCTGCGGCCTGTTCCTGATCGCGACGCTGTTCGAGGGCGAGACGAACCTGCTCACGCAGCATGTCTTCGTTCGACATGCCGTAGTTCTCAATGACCGTTTCGAGCGGCGCCGCGGTGATGTGCTGGGCGTCTTCGATGTCGAATTCGATCCGAATCTTCGCACCACGCAGTTCGACCTGCTCGTGGGCATCCGGGCCAACGGTTTCGATGACGATCGAATCGCCGGGCTTCTTGCCCTTGAGCTTCTTCGCGAGATCTTCGATGGACAGGCCGAGTACGACACCCTTGCCGTCATCTTCATCGCGCGGATAGGTCATCGTCGCGGAGGCATGGTGGAAGAATGGTTCTTCCTCATCATTCTTGAATGCCTTGACGGCACCGCGAATGCGATCGAGCCCGACGTACTTGCCATCTTCAATCGGTGACGGTTCGCCGAAGCCGAGGCACTGGCGTTCGACTTCCTGATCCACCATCTCATCCGTAATCTCGAGGCTCGGCTTGAGCACTTCAAGTTTCTCGACGGACGGCAGATCAAATTCCGGCACGACCTCGACATCCACGGAGAAGGTCAGCGCCTTGCCCGCTTCGAGTTCGAGTTCTTCGAAATTATCCGTCGGCTCAGGTTCGCCGACGGTACGAATCTTGTTCTCATCAATCGCCGTCGTATACGCATCGGCGATGACCTGACTCTTGGTCTCGTTGCGAACCGCGCTGCCGAAGCGCTTCTCGATCAGGTGGCGCGGTGCGCGGCCTTTGCGGAAGCCGGGCAGTTGCGACTCGTGCATCAGGGTGCCCAGCGACTCCTCGAGCTTCTCGCTGATCGTTTCACCGGGGACGGTGATCGTCAGCCGCTTCTTGGCTGGTCCGACCGGTTCAATCTTGACGTCGGTGCTCATGGGGGTACTTCTGTTCCGCAGGTCCTGATGGAAGTCGCGAGCCCACTGCGGGCAATCGCGGCAAACGACGCAGTCTAGCAGATGGTGGGGCGGTCACCAACTACCCGTGGTCGGACGATTAAAGCTCGTCCAGCTGCGGTTTCACGACCCGGTCGTAGCAGTCCGGGCAGACGCCGTGGGAGAACTCCGCATCACTGTGGCTTGCGACGTATTCCTCGACCTGCTGCCAGTAGTCACTGTCGTTCTCGGGACGGATCCGCTTGCAGTACGCACAGATCGGAAGCAGGCCGCTCAGGGTCTTGACCTGCTGGAGGGCACGCTCCAGCTCGACGACGCGATCTTCCAGCCGGCTCTGCAATTGGATGATGCGTTCGCCGGTGTGAAGACGAGCCTGAAGCTCGGCCGGCTCGAATGGTTTGGTGATGTAGTCGTCCGCACCGGCATCAAGGCCCCGAACAATATCCTCAGTCTGACCCTTGGCAGTCAGAAGCAGGAGGTACCGCGCATGGCCGTCCGGCAGTGTTCGAACATGCCGGCACACCTCCGGACCATCCAGTCCTGGCATCATCCAGTCAAGAATCGCCAGACGGATCGGTTTCGCCTGGAGCGCTTCCCAGGCCGCGGTGCCGTTCTCCGTCACCGTGACGGTGTACTCCCACTTCTGGAGTTGAACCTCCAGCACCCGGCGTGAGATCGGATCATCTTCGGCAATCAATACGTCCATCAGATATCACCTTCAGATGACGGTAGCGCGCTTCGGTACTGCCGGAGCGCGGCTTCCAATGTCGTCAGGTCCGTCAGCAGCGACTCCACAAGGATCGACCGCTCATCGTCATCGGCATCCGGCGAAATTTGTTCGACCGACTCCGCAGACGCGCGGACCTGCTCGGCGAAGAAATTCACCACGGCACCGCGCACCGCATGCGCCGTCGCGACCAGCGCCTGATGATCCTCCAGTCCGTTGCGAAGCGCGGAACGCTGTTCATCCACGCCGTCCAGAAACAGATCGATGACTTCATGCATCAGATCGGCATCGCCGCCCAGTCGCTCGAGTGTGCGCTCCGCGTCGAAGACAACGTCTGATGGCATCTCGATGTCCGGCGGGACGTCGTTGGCGATAACCGTTCCCGTGTTCTCGCCAAGGACGCGGTCGATTTCGTTGAACAACACTTCCGGCTCGATGGGTTTCGGTACGTACCCATCCATGCCTGCAGCGAGACAACGCTCCCGGTCACCCTGCAGCGCATGGGCCGTCATGGCCACGATCGGCGTCCGCGGCGAATCGGGTGGCGTGGCGGCGCGAATCCGGTCGGTCGCTTCGATGCCGCCCATGTCCGGCATCTGAAGGTCCATGAGAATGATGTCAAACGACTCCTGCGTTGCCGCATCGACGGCGCTGCGGCCATCGTCGACGACCGTAATGCGATGATCGGCCTGCTGGAGCAAGCGAACCGCGACGCGCTGATTCACGACGTTGTCTTCAGCAAGCAGAATGTTCAGGCGACGTTGGTCCGCCACGGCACGCGCATGAACAGTCGTCGTTGGATCTTCGGTCGGAACCGGTCGGCCACCTGACAACGCCATGATGGCATCGTGCAATTCTCGATGTCCGACAGGCTTCGTGAAGGCACCACCGAGCCCGAGCGTCTGGGCACGAACCGTCTCCGCATGCCGGTTGGTCGTTCGCAGCATCACAAGGAAACGCCAGATTGGGATCTCGTTCGACGCCAGATCGCTCGCAAGCGTGATGCCATCGTCTTCGCCGAGTTGTTCATCGACGAGGATGACGTCGAACGGTGCGCCTTCGTCCATCGCCACGGCAACTGCCGTGCGCGCTTCGGCGGCATCCGATGCTTCAGTACATCGCACACCCATGGCGGTCAGAATGCTCTCCAGCGATCGGCGCTGTGTCGATGAGTCATCAACGATCAGGGCGCGATGCTCGCCGTCGCCCAATGGTGCACGGACGCCGGTGTCTTCATCGCGAATCATGAACAACGTGGTAAAGAAGAACGTGCTGCCGGCGTCGACTTCACTTTCGACCCACATGCGCCCGTGCATTTGCTGAACGAGTTGTGACGAAATGGCCAGGCCAAGTCCGGTTCCGCCGTACTTTCGAGTCGTGGAGCTGTCGGCCTGCTGGAAGGCGCTGAAGATCAGCCGACGCTTCTCTTCGGGAATCCCGATGCCCGTGTCGGAGACGGCAAAGCGCAAGTACGTCTTCCCGTTCTCCGGCGGTTCGGCGGCGACGTGGACGACCACCTCGCCGTGTTCGGTGAACTTGATGGCATTGCCGACAAGGTTGATCAGGATCTGCCGGAGGCGCATCGGATCGCCGCGCAATGCATCGGGAACATTGGACTCGACGTGGCAGATGAGTTCGAGGCCTTTCTCGTGGGCTCGAATCGCGAGCACACTCAAGGCGTCATGCAGGCAGCGGCGCAACTGAAACGGCGAATCGTCGAGCGCCATCTGGCCGGCTTCGATCTTTGAGAAGTCGAGGATGTCGTTGATGACCCGAAGCAGTGCATCTGCGGATGTCTGAATCAGGTCAAGGTACTCGCGCTGCTCGGTCGAGAGCGGTGTATCGAGCATAAGATTGGTCATACCGATGATGCCGTTCATCGGCGTGCGAATCTCGTGGCTCATATTCGCGAGGAAATCGGACTTCATCCGCGCGACTTCGAGTGCGGTGTCGCGGGCGCGCTGGAGTTCGTGTTCTGCGCGCTTTCGCGCGGTGATGTCGGTACATACGCCGACCAGCACCCATTGCCCGGTGCGTATCGGTTCGATGTCGACCTCTTCGGAAATCCAGTGGATCTTGTCGAACTTGTCTCGGACGCGGAACTCGTGTTGATACGAAGGATGGCCCGCTTCCAGCGCCATGATTGGCGTCTTTTCAACGCGTTCCTGATCGTCGGGATGTCGGCTTCGTCGCCATGCATGCGCGTACGCGCCGCCGTGAAAAACGTCGAGCGCCAACAGACGCTGCGCGGCTTCTTCGTCCTGAATTCGGAAGTCCCAGATGTACTCGCCGCTCGGGGAGGACTCGACGGTTGCACTCCAGAAGATGCAGCGTGCGTGCTTCCCGACGTACTGCATCAACTCCTGTGATTGCTCAAGTGCTTTGAACGTCTGATTGAGCACTTCCGCGAGGTCAGTGACTTCATCCTTGCCTTGTACGGGCACTCGCGCGGTCGGATCGCCACGCGAACCGATTTCATGAACGATCTGCGAGAAACGGGAGATCCGACGAACTACGAGTCGTTGCAGGAGCGTGACGGTCACCAGTGAGAATGCAGCACCGCCGAGCACGAGCAGTATGCCGACGCGGCGCAGTACACTCTTGCCGGTCTGATAGATGTCGCGATATTGCGTGACGCGCAACACGAGCACAGGCTTGTCGCGAATGTCCGAGATCATGGTGTAGCCGGCGATCCGACGTTCATCGATCGGTCGAACAAGGCGCAGTGCCGGATTGGCCTGCAATTGCGGGAGGACGATGCGCACGTCATCGGGAAGTGTGTCGTCACCCGGCCGCAGGAATTCGATCTCAAGCAATGTGAGTTCGGTCATGCGATCGAGCTGTGAGTCGTCGAATTGCCGACCCATGATGAGGATGCCCGCCGGCTCGCCGGTGCCATCACCGCGGATGATCGGGTGCGCTGCCACCAGCACGGCACGCTGCCCATCCATCACGATGCCGTAGACCGGCTCGGGTTCAGGCGGTATCTCCGTGAGCATCGGATAATCGCGCGGAAGCGATGCCGCAGACTCCGTCAATGGACCAATCGTCTCGGTCTCCCGGTCATAACTGCGCCCGACGGTCACCGCGCCATTACGATCCGTCAGGAGCATGAAGTCGAGCGTGTTCTCGCTAAACGTAGAGAGCACGAAGTTGGAGTCGATGTACGCCTCGGTGTCGATCCCGTTCATGAAGTCGTACGTGTCGTCCCACACCGCGTAGTCAACCGCAAGCCGGCTGAGGAATTCAAGCTCCGGGCCAAGCGCGTTCTGCGCCAGCGTGATGTCCTTGCGCACCGAGTTCTCTTCAAATTCACGCGTATCGCGAGCCACGCGATTCCGGAGCAGCGGATAGAGCAGCATGACGGTCAGCACGACCGTGACACCGACAATGATGAGGACCTTGGTGCGAAGTCTCATGCGTATCCCTGCAGGAAGCTCATTCGTCGGAGGCTGCGATAACAGTATTGGTCAGGGCGCCGAGACCTTCGGCATCAATCGTGACCACGTCGCCGGGCTGCAGCGAACATGGGTCGGGTGTTGCATCCGGACGCGGTGGTGAACCGGTGAGCACAACGGTGCCGCGGGTCAGCGTGTAATTTCGGCTCAACTCGCTGAGGATCTCGGGGATCGTGCGAACCATCTTGCCGACGTGGCCTTCGCGCACGACGTTCCCGTTGATCGCCGTTCGGATGGTCATCGATTCCGGGGCGCTCATATCTGCGGCAGGGATAATCGCCGGTCCGATCGGGCAGAACGTATCAAAGCCCTTGCCGCGCATGAACCGCGGCGGACCGGTCGGCGTCTGAAACCTGCGTGCGGTGACATCATCGGCGAGCGTAAAACCGAAGACCGCTGACATGACATCATCTTCCGATGCGTTCTTCAGTTCGGTTCCGATGATCAGCGCCAGTTCGCCCTCGCAGTCGACCATCGGGTTGGCGCCGTCTTCGAGTTCCGGGATGCGGATTGGCCCATCCGGCGCCTGCACGGCGGTCGTGGGCTTCATGAAGACCTCGAGGGGCTCGTCGCGCAGTGCAATCGTCTGTTCGGCGTTGGCGTAGTTCCGGCCGACACAAAGGATGTTCGTCGGCTGAAGCGGCGCGAGCAATGTATCAATCGTGGTAATCTCGCCTGTATCCACGATGCCCGTCGCGTCACTTCCCGAGCAGTCGGCCACGGCCTTGTTCAATTCCTCGAGCAACTGACGTGGCGTGAACGGCTTGTACAGGATGCGGTCGTGACCATGTTCGGCGACGCGAACCAGTGCGTGCGTCGGGTCATACCCGAAGCCGGTCACAAGGACAATCGGCAGCGTCTTGGAGCGTGCGCGGGCGGCTGAGAAGATCTCAAATCCATCGTGGTGCGGCATGCGGATGTCGGAAACAATGAGATCAACGGACGGATCATCGAGCGCCTTCATCGCTTCAGCGCCGTCGCAGCACACGGTGCAACGACATGCGGCTTTCCTGAGCACTGCCGTCATCAGTTCGCGCATCTTCGGATCGTCGTCGGCAACAATGGCGTGACGATCTCGAAGCGCATCGATGATGCTTGTTCCATCTTCATCCGGCCCGAGCGTGCTGAGCGTATCGATGAGCACGCTCGCGATGCCATCGCCGCGATCAGCGCCGATCTGCACTTCGCCATGTTCATTGAGGAATCGAATGATGCGCATGAGCGGGCTTTCGAGAACACGAGATCGGCTGATCGATATCGCTGACCGTAGTGTAATGTCCCGGCGCGCACAACGCCCGCCGATTTCCGCCGGCGGGCGCTGCGATCAGGTGTACTGTCATGTCGGCTCAGCGAATGAACATCATCTCTTCGTACGTCGGCAGGGGCCAGAGATCGGCGGGCACAATCGCTTCCAGGGCATCGGATGCTTCCCGGGCCGCGGTCATGGCAGGTAGCAGGGCGGCGCGAAGATGCTCCGCCTGTTTGTCCGCCTCCTCGTGTGACACGGCAAGCGCAACGTCAATGTCCGCCAAGGCAGTCCGAAGCTGGGTCACGAGCGCGATGACCTGCTCAAGCAGTGATTTCGAGTTTGAACACTCGATGCCGGCCGCGGAGGTGGCCGCGAAGGTCTCGGCGAGTTCACTCTGAAAACGCAAGGCAGATGGAATCACGAATTGTCGTAGCATGGACGTCAAGCAACGCCCTTCAATCGCCAACTCGTTGCTGTACTTCTCGTAGAGCACTTCCACACGTGCGTGAATCTCCTTGGGCGACAGAACGTTGAATCGGTCGAAGGCTGCCTGGACGTTCGGCGACTCGAATGATGCGAAGGCATCACAGGACGACACGATGTTGGGGAGACCTCGCTGACGTGCTTCGTCATGCCACTCATCGCTGTAATTGTCGCCGTCGAAGACGACTCTGCGGTGGACCTTGAGCACATCGCGCAACACATTGCGGACCGCAACCTCAAGGTCGTTCTGCGCTTCGAGTTCCTTCTCGATCGCCGTGACGATGTAGTCAATCGAATCCGCAACAATCGTATTGAGCACCGTGTTCGGCCAGGCGATGGCTGCCGTCGAACCCACGGCACGAAACTCAAACCTGTTCCCTGTGAATGCGAACGGGCTTGTTCGGTTGCGATCCGATGTGTGCGCGGGAATCTGCGGCAGCGTACGAGCGCCAAGATCCAGCGGTTGCTCCTGCATGGTTTCTGACGGCTTGCCGGCTTCCAACTGATCGAGAATGTCGCTCAGCATGTCGCCGAGGAAGATCGAGATGATTGCCGGCGGAGCTTCGTTCGCGCCGAGGCGATGATCGTTCGCGGCGCTACCGATCGATGCCCGAAGCACATCCGCGTGCAGATCCACCGCACGGATGACTGCGGTCAGAAACAGCAGGAACTGCATGTTCGTGTGCGTATCGTCACGCGGATTCAGCAGATTGACGCCGGTGTCCGTGCAAATCGACCAGTTGTTGTGCTTGCCGGAACCGTTCACGCCCGCAAACGGCTTCTCGTGCATGAGGCACACAAAGCCGTGATGTTCAGCAACCGTTCGCAGAATATGCATGAGGAGCAGCTGGTGGTCAGACGCCACGTTGGCGAGTTCAAACGTCGGTGCGATCTCGTACTGGCCAGGCGCGACTTCGTTGTGACGTGTCTGGACCGGCACGCCGAGCTCGTACAGTCGTTGCTCAACCTCGTTCATATAGTCGAGTACGCGTTCAGGAATCGCGCCGAAGTAGTGATCGTCGAGCTGATGACCCTTGGCAGGTGGCGCGCCGATGAGTGTCCGGCCGCAAATGTGCAGGTCCGGACGCTGCTCCACGAAGCGGCGGTCGACGAGGAAGTACTCCTGCTCGCAACCCAGCGTTGTGAAGACGGCCGACACACCGGCATCCGCATTGAAGAGCTTCAACACGCGCATGGCCTGATTGCTGATCGCCTCGCTCGAACGAATGAGCGGCGTCTTCTTGTCCAGCGCTTCGCCTGTCCATGAGACGAATGCTGTCGGGATGCAGAGCGTGCCGCCCTGATCCGTCTGCAGGATAAATGCCGGGCTCGTGGCATCCCACGCGGTGTAGCCTCGGGCCTCGTACGTGTCGCGGATGCCGCCAGACGGGAACGAACTCGCGTCGGGTTCGCCCTGAATCAGCTGCTTGCCGGAAAACGTCGTGATCGCGCCGCCGTTTGCTTCCGGACTGAGAAACGCATCGTGCTTCTCTGCGGTCTGGCCGGTCAGCGGTTGGAACCAATGGCAGTAATGAGTTGCGCCATGTTCGATGGCCCAGTCCTTCATGGCCATCGCGACGGTATTGGCGATGCCGGGATCAAGCTTCTCGCCGTGGCTCATCGTCTGCTGGAGCGCCTTGAAGACGTCCGGCGGCAGGCGCTTCAACATGACGTCGCCCGTGAACGTCAGCAGGCCATAACGATCGGTGGCAGCGTTCACACCAGGCGGATAGTCCATATCAAGATCCCTGTCAGTTCGAGACATACCTGATCGATAGGTTCGGTGCGATCCCATTGTGGTGTCCTGACGACAATGAAGGTCCGATCGAGCCATGACCGTGACTCGACCTCGGAAGTGGACAGATTTCGAAGAGGCAGTATTCGCTGCTCAGGGCCCAACGACCACCACCAATACGATGTTCATCGAAGTATTGTGCCATGCCAGTGAGAACGCGCGAGACGCGTCCTATCAGGTGGCAGCCTCTCCACCGATGTCCTGCGGTCAATCAGACCGTCTGAGCCGGTTGGAGTCCTCGCACGAGTTGGCTCACGAAATCGCGAGCCGCACCGACGGGATCATCAGACTCACCCATACGTCGCACGAGTGCTGAGCCCACAATCGCGGCGTCGGCATGCCGGGTCACTGCGGCGACATGGTCCGCGGTCGAAACCCCGAAACCAACTGCGATCGGGAGATCTGTCGCGGCACGTACGCGCTCGACGACGCCTTCGATCTCCGGGGAGTCATTCTGCTCTCCGGTGATGCCGGTCCGGGCGAGCACGTAGACAAAGCCCGTACACGCGCGGACGATCTTCTCAATGCGCTCTGAAGACGATGTCGGCGCGACGAGGCACGTGAAACTCAGGCCGCGTTCGCTTGCGAGATCTCGTAAGGTCGCGGCGTCGTCAAGATCGATGTCGGGCACGATCAAACCGTCGAAACCAGCGTCTGCGCACGCGTTCACGAATGCCGAGTCGTCCATTCGTCGGATGATGGAATAGCTCACCATGCCGAGCAATCCGAGCGTGGTCTCATGGCGCACGCGGGCAATGCCCTCGAAGATGCGCGCTGGAGTGATGCCGGAGATCAGCGCTTCATGCATTGACGATGCAATGACTGGTCCGTCTGCGATCGGATCTGAAAACGGGATGCCGATCTCGACGATGCTTGCACCCGCGGCTTCGAGCAGTGGCAATGTCTGCAGCGTCACATCGAGCGACGGATAGCCTGCGGTGATGAACGGCATGAGGCCGGTTCGACCGTTGGCATGCAGGCTCTGAAAGATGGTGCTGATTCGGCTCATTTCGTTCCTGCCGGTCCGCCGTCGGCGATGTACTTGCCGTGAATGGCATCAGTCAGGTCGATGCCGGTGATGTTGGCGAGGGTGGCCAGCCAGGCCAGGACATCGGCAAACTCTTCAGCGAGGTTCTGGTCATCGCCATCACCACGCTCACGCCGGGCGATTGCCTCGGCCAGCTCGCCGAATTCCTCGGTCAACCAGAGGAACGTGCCTGCGGCACCGCGCGCGGAGTCTGTGGCAAAGTACCGGTCTCGAATCATGGACTGAAATTCACCGATCGTCATGGGCGGCATCCTAGTCGGGTACCGGCATCGGACGCGAGTCGCAGGAGCAACGTTCCGGTAAGAAAACCTGAGGTCTGATGAAGCGGGCATCACCGATAACCGATAGCCATCAGCACGCTCCGAGCCGTGTGCTCGCGGGCACGTCCGATGTGGTTATCCCCGAAGAGCCATCAGGAAGGATCGAAGCCATGACGTCTTCGCCACTGTCCACCACTGAATTAACGCGTCGTCTCGCGACGCTTGAACTCGAAACCGCTCGTCAGGGCCGTCGTGTGCGACGCTGGCGTCAGGCGGCTGTCTGCGGCCTCGCGCTGCTCGTGGTCGGCGTGCTCGCCGGCGGTGCAGCCGTCCGTCAACACCTGATGGAAGCGCGAGCGTTCATCCTTCGCGATGCCCTCGGCCAGATGCGCGGCTCCTTTGTCGTCAGCGATGATGGCGGCGTGCGGCTGACGTTCTTCGACAATGCGCGAACCGCCAAGGCAGGTATCTGGCTGGAACCATCCGGTCAGGCCAGCGTCTGGGGATTCGATCAGGTCAGTGGTCAGTCCACACAGACTGCGACGCCGGCACCGACGCTTGGTCAGGCACAGATGCCGAATCGCGCCGTGGCCCCTCGACCCATGCAAGCACAGTTCCACGATCAGATGCACACGCAGCCGACGTATCCTGCGTTGACCACCGCGTCCGGCCAGATGAACGCCGTCGTTCCGACGACGCAGACACGTCCAGCGCAAACGGTTGCCTACCAGGCGCCGACCGGACCCATGTCGCCGTATGCGGCGCACGCAACGAACGCACTTGTCATGCTCGGCTCGACCGCACGCGTGATTGAGAAGACACACGAGACATGGACGTGTGGCTATCAGGTTGCTGTTCGAAACGATGCGCGTCGACGTGTGGAACAGGCCTACTACGTGACGTTCATCGATCAGGATGGCTTCGTGCTCGCACGACAAGCGAGGATGCTGAGACTCGAGCCGTATCAGCAGACGACGCTCAACGGTGAGATCGAATTGTCATCCAATCGCGCTGCCCAGATCGCACACGTGAAGCTCACCGCGTGGACACCGTGATGGCATGAGTGATTGCCGGTCTTTCCGATCGGTGTTCCGAGAACCTTCCCCCGACCCACCTTCACGGTGGGTTTTTCATTGCGCTGTGTCGATGGATGGCCATAAGTCGCCCGAAAACACGCTTTTAGCAACGACTTCCGGCCTGTCCGGCCGGTATCATGGCCTCTTCGAGCAGGATAGGCGTTCGTATTCCGGCGGTTCGGGTGAGGAGAAAGGCATGCTGAGGGGCACACAATTGGGGTGGTGGGCGATCGTGATGATGATTGCCGTGAGTGTCGTCTCGGCGACTGTCCACGCTGGCGACACGCCGCCATGCGGCGAGCCTGGCACCGGCGATTGTTTCTCAGGCAACGGCACTCCTGGCTGCGAGGACAGTGTGTGCTGTGACATGGTCTGCACCGCCGACCCATTCTGTTGCGAGACAAGTTGGGATCAGTTGTGTGCTGACGCCGCGATCGAAGATTGCGTGCTTCCCGGTACCGCATGTTGTCTCAGCGATCTGAGCTGCCTTGAAGTCACGAACGCCGATGACTGTGAGAAGCAGGGCGGCACGCTCGCCGCGATCGGCCAGCCCTGTTCACCGAACCTGTGTGTCTGCGGTGACCCCGATGCCGGGAGTTGCTTCTTCGACACCGGCTCGGCAGGGTGTCGTGAAGGATCGTGCTGCGAATCCGTCTGCCTGATCGATCCGTTCTGTTGCGATCACGAATGGAATGCTACCTGCGCTGACCTTGCGATCACGACCTGTGGATTCGTCAGCACGGCATGCTGCCTTGCTGATCAGACATGCATCGAAGTTGATGTACCGTCCACGTGCCAATCCATGGGTGGTGTGCTTGGTGTGACAGGTGACGCGTGTACGGAAACGGATTGCATCTGCGGCAACCCCGCATCCGGTTCATGCTTCGCCCCGAACGGAACGCCCGGCTGTGATGACGGATCGTGCTGCGATGCCGTGTGCGATCTCGATCCATTCTGCTGCAGCGATCCGTGGGATCAGGACTGTGCGAATCTTGCGGTCAGCACGTGTGAAGATGCACCATCTGCATGCTGCCTGCCTGACCTTTCATGCACGCTCGCATCCAAGATCGGATGCATGGCTATGGGAGGTGAGTACCAGGGTGAGAACACGCCATGCGCCAACGTGCAATGCGTCTGCAGCACGAACAATCTGAACGCATGCTTCGAGGAAAATGCAACTGGCGGCTGCCTCAACGCATCATGTTGTCAGCAGGTCTGTGCGATCGAACCATTCTGCTGTGACACCGTCTGGGACGCCATGTGTGCCGGCATCGCCATGAAGACCTGTATGATTCCAGGTTCTTGTGGCGTTGGCATCGCAGGAAGCTGCTTTATCAGCAACGGATCGTCTGGCTGCGACGATGCGGATTGCTGCGCAACGGTCTGCGAGATGGACAACTTCTGCTGCAACACGAACTGGGACACGCTGTGCGCTGAGACCGCAAGCATGTTCTGCGGACCAGTTGGCGCGTGTTGTTTGCCGAGTCCCGATGGCAGTACGAGTTGCATCCTTGTTGCCGGGCCTGTGGCGTGTAATGCGTTGGGTGGCGGCGTCTATCAGGGTGACTTCACGGTCTGTGCTGCGACATGCACGATCGATGCAAGTTGCGCCTCTGACTGCGTCCCGATCAATGCCGATCGGTCGTTCGGCAACGGTGAGGTGAACATTGATGATCTGGTCGAAGTGATTCTCGTCTTCGGCGATTGCCCGCAGTTCCCCGAGGTTTGCCCCTGTGACAGCACGCCGGTCAATGAAGATGGATCCATCGGCAACGGCGTGGTGAACGTGGATGATCTCACCAATGCCATCATTCAGTTCGGCGACTGTGTCATCCCGTAACCTCGCGGCCCGATTGATCAGTCGGGCGACGGGATCGACCGGGCGGCCTACGATGACGCCATGTATCGACGACGAAGCAGTCGACATCGTTATGAAACGTATCGTGATGACTTTCGTTCCAAGCGGACGGAAGGCACGCGCAAGGACGCCGAAAACCGTGAGTTGAAAGCACGCGAAGGTGCCCGAACCTTCGCCCAGCTCTTCCGCTCATTCATCGGCCTGCTGCGCGGCCAGCGCGGCTCGCTCGGGATCGCACTGAGCACGGTGACGTTTGCGACCCTCCTGCAACTCGTCCAGCCGTACGGGTTGCTACTCGCCTACGACCACGCCCTCGATGGCAAGCCGTTACCGGGTTGGCTGGAAGGTGTGCTCGGTGATGTGTCACGGAAGGGTATTCTTGCCGCCGTCGCGATGGGCATGATCGCACTGGCGTTCGTTTCCGTCAGTATCGGGATGTGGGGTCGATGGCTTGCCACCCGCGCGGTGAAGCGCGTGTCGTCGACCGTTCGACGCGATGTGTTCGCACATGCGGTTCGGCTTCCGTTGCACCGGGTGCAGGATCTCAAGTCGGGGGGCACCGCAAGCATTCTGCGAGAAGACATCGGCAGCGTCGCGAGCCTCATCTTCAGCCTGATCTACAACCCATGGCGCGCTGTCGTCATGCTGATCGGCACGCTCATTGTGCTCGCCGTTCTCGAGTGGCGACTGCTCGTCATTTCGCTCGTACTCTTCCCGATCGTGTTTCTGACCCACCGAACCTGGATCAGCCGAATCCGGCCGCGCTTCCGTGATATTCGAGCGACGCGTCAGGAAATCGACAGTCAGGCAACGGAAGCATTCGGCGGCATGCGCGTCGTTCGAGCGTTTGGCCGGCAACGCACGGAGACCGGACGCTTCACGCGAAACAATCACCTCATGATCCGCCAGGAAATCAACACATGGTGGCTGATGCGCGCGGTGGACATCGCATGGGCGATCTTCCTTCCTGCCGCCACGGCCGGCCTGTTGTGGTACGGCGGCCTGAGCGTGATGGAGGGCACGATCACCACCGGCGCGCTGATTGCCTTCCTCGGCTACCTTGCGATGCTCCTCGAACCATTGGCGACGCTCGCTGCCAGCGCGACGGAATTCCAGAACGGACTTGCCGGGCTCGATCGCGTGCTCGATCTGCTTGATGAAGAACGCGAGATGCCGCCGGACGAGCACACTCGACTTCTCGATACCGCGCGCGTCGAAGGTCGGATGACGCTGACCGATGTGGCATTTCGATATCCAGCGACCGAGTCCATTGTGCTCTCGGATGTCACGGTTGATATTGCGCCCGGCGAGATGGTCGCTCTGGTCGGCCCGAGCGGAGCCGGCAAGACGACGTTCTGCAATCTCGTAGCGCGCTTCTACGATCCTGTCGAAGGCTCGATTGCGCTCGATGGTGTTGACCTGCAACGATATGACGTTGAGCAGTATCGTCGTTTGCTTGGCGTCGTCGAACAGGACATCTTTCTCTTTGACGGCACCATTGCCGAGAACATCGGGTACGGTCGCCATGATGCATCGCGCGATGATGTCATGGAAGCCGCACGACTCGCCAACGCACATGACTTCATCAGCGGATTCACCGAAGGCTATGACACGCTTGTCGGCGAGCGCGGTGTCAAGCTCAGCGGTGGTCAGCGTCAGCGCATTGCCATTGCGCGGGCGATCCTTGCCGATCCGAAAATCCTCATCCTCGATGAGGCGACGAGCAACCTCGATACTGAGAGCGAACGTCTGATTCAGTCGTCATTGCATCAACTCATGCAGGGGCGAACAAGCTTCGTCATTGCGCACCGGCTGAGCACCAT
>JBCCFX010000079.1:0-15599 GCA_039029515.1 Planctomycetota bacterium | reverse complement strand
GGCGACTTCGAAGCGGCGACCGAGTCGTTTTCGCCGGCGATGACACACGGACGGAACGATCCGTCAACCCGACATCAATAAGGGAGGTGGGGGTGGAAATGCGAACGATGGGACGAGGCGGTCCTGACGCTGAAGGACGTCACCGCCGCCGCGCCTGACAACGCGGAAGGATTTCTGTGGCTCGCACAGGCGTACGCCCGGACGCGCCAGACGGCGCTCGGACGCGAAGCGCTCGCAGCCGCTCGTCGAATCGATCCGAACAATCCCAATCTGGCTGTCGTTGCCCAGCAACTCGGCGGAGGTTCTCGATGATCCACGCAACGACTCGCCCGGTTCGCGACCTGCGTTTTCTGCTGCCCGGCATCGCATGGATGCTGGTCGCCTGCAGCGGATCGACCGATGAGACATCATCGACATCGAACGCATCAGACAATGATGCACCGCGCGCGATCTTTGACGATGTCGTGGACGCATCGGGCATCACCTTCCGACACGAGAACGGCCACGTCGATCGATATCTGATGCCTGAAAACGTGCCCGGCGGCGCGGCACTCTTCGACATGGACGATGACGGCGACCTTGATGTCTATCTCGTCCAAAGCGGCAATCCCGTGGACCCGACCGCAAATACACTCGGCAACGAACTGTACGAAAACCTCGGCGACTTCAAGTTTCGAGACGTGACCGAGTCAAGCGGCACCGGCGATACAGGATTCGGCCAGGGCACAGCATGCGCCGATTACGACAACGATGGCGATGTTGACTTGTATGTCACGAATCTCGGCCCCAACGTTCTGTATCGCAACAACGGCAATGGGACGTTCACGGATGTGACGAACACCGCCGGCGTCGGTGACGACCGCTGGGGTACGAGCACGACATTCCTTGATTACGACAAGGATGGCGATGTGGACCTGTACGTCTGCAACTACATCAACTGGTCGCTGGAGCGCGAGCAGGATTGCTTCAACAAAATGGGCAGTCCCGACTACTGTGCGCCGAAGAACTACAGTTCGCCCGGCGTTGATGTGTTGTACCGCAACGAAGGCGATGGCACGTTCACCGACGTGACGACTGCAGCCGGCATCACATCCTCCGGCAACGGATTGGGTGTCTCGTCGGTCGACTTTGATGATGACGGCTGGCTCGACATCTTTGTGGCCAATGACCAGTTGCCGGACCAACTGTGGATGAATCAGCGCGATGGCACGTTCGTGGACGAAGCGAACATTCGCGGATGCGCTGTTGATAGTGACGGGATCGCCAAAGCGGGCATGGGAGTGACCGCGGCAGACATCGACGACGATGGCGATTTCGACGTGCTCGTATGCAATCTGAGTTCAGAAACGGACTCGATGTACATCAACGACAACGGCCGATTTGACGACGCCACGCTGCGCGCAGGACTTGGCGCGACGAGCAAACAGTACACGCGCTTCGGCATGGGCTGGATCGACTTCGACAACGACACGCGACTCGACCTGTATCAGGCGAACGGCCGTGTTGCCCGCGTGCCGAAGACCTGGTCAGACTACGCGTACGCAGAACCCAATCTTCTGTATATGCAATCAGATTCCGGGCGATTCGAAGGCGGCGTCGCGACCGTGACATCAGGCGAGACGCCGATTGCAAGCAGTCGCGCGGCGGCGTTCGGCGATCTCGATAGTGATGGCAGGATGGACATAGTGGTCGTGAACCAGCTCGATTCGATTCATCTGCTGCGCAACGTTGCGGATGATGCTGGTAACTGGCTGATGATTCGCGTACTCAATGACGATGGCGCGGATGCGTTGAATGCTCGGGTCGAAGTCGAGACTGATGCCGGAACATTCGTGCGCGATGTCCGACCCGGATACAGCTATCTTGCGAGCAACGATCCGCGCGTTCATGTGGGCATCGGCGACGCGACCTCCGCGCGCCGCATCACGGTGACCTGGCTCGATGGACACACTCGGGTGTTCGAGAACGTGGCTGGCAATCAGGTGCACACGTTCACACGATCCGACTGAATTGCCATCCGCAACAAACAAGGGCACCGTGTCATCACGATGCCCTTGCGGAGTACGTTCAGTTCTTCGTGGCCGTTAGGCGTCACGTTTAGGCGTCGCCAGGCGCGATGCACACGCCGAAGTTGTTGATGACCGCAAGCAGATCGTCAATGTTCACGATCAGGTTGCCAACGCGGGGCGGTGCGATGTCGCACGGTCCGCCGGGATCACCAAACGCGTTGATGACGGCGAGGAGGTCATCGATGTTGACGATGCCGTTCCCGAACGTCCCATCAGGATTCTCCGGTGCACAGTCGCCGAAGCAGCGTGTCGTCACCGAGAAATCGCTCGATCCGTGCAGTTCATTGCCGCCAAGGTCGTCCAGGTCGACGCGGAGTGCATCCGGGTTCACATCGACCCAGTCCACCTCGGCAACCCACAAGCCGCCAGCCACGGCCTCGTCTGATCGTTCATCGGCGACGGCATCATCGATCCCGCCGTCGCTGAATTGCACGTGGTCGGCCATGGTGTTGCCGTCATCGAAATCAACGATCGGGAAATACAAGCTGAGTGCGTACGCGCCTTCAGGGTCCAGCGGCAGAGCCCATGAGAACGGGCCACCGATGTCAAGAATGTTCACGCGATCGGGATCACCGCCTGGTGCATCACCGTTGTAGTGCACGTGGAACGTCGTGCCGGCTTCAATGACGAAACCATTCAGAGCCGACCCGAAGCTGTAGCGGAATGCTTCATCTTCGTCGTGCGAGCAGAACGTGAAGCCATCGAGCGGTACATCATCCGGCCCGAGGTTCGTGAGCGTCACAACGCCATTCTCGAAGTTCACGCTCGTGATCTGGACGGTGCGCGGATCGGGACCGGATGGGCCATTGACGGTGTAGTTCGCGGGACCGTGCAGCAATGCGCCGCTCATGTCATCCAGGCTGATCCCGGTGGACATCGGATCGGTCGAGATCCAGTCGCCCACTGCGGTCCAAAGGCCGGCGTTGACCGCGACCTGCGATCGGGCATCGGCAATCGGATCTGTGATGCCGCCGGTGCTCCACTGCACGTGGTCAGCGAGGTCTTCGGCGTTACCGAATGAGATTGATCCGCCATTCGGCCAGTACAGACCGATCGCATATGCACCATTGCCGTCGAGCGGTGATGCGTGTGCGCCAAGCGAGCTGATGTTGATGCTGTCGGTTCCGCCCGGTGCATCGTTGTTGAAGTGCACGGTGTATTCCGTGCCGGCTTCGATCGTCTGTCCGACCAGACCGGCAAACAACGTGTACTGGAACACCTGATCTTCATCATGCGTGCAGATGCGCCAGAAATCGAGCGGCTGATCGACCGTCCCAAAGTTGCGCAACGTCACAACGCCAGTCGCAAAGTCAACGTCTGTGACTTGCGTCTTCGTCGGATCCGGATCAGCGGGCACGCCGTTCACCGTGTAATTCGCCGGGCCGTGCAGGAGGGCGCCGGTGTTATCGTCGAGCGAGATGCCCGTGGTCATGGCGTCCGTGGAGATCCAATCACCGACTGCGGTCCAGATCCCGGCATCAACGGCGACCTGCGATCGCGCATCTGCCGAAGGATCGGTCACGCCGCCTTCGCTCCACTGCACGTGGTCGGCAAGGTCGACCGGATTGGAAAACGAGATCGATCCGCCATTCGGCCAGTACAGACCGATCGCGTAGGCACCGATCCCGTCGAGCGGCGACGCGTGCGCGCCGAGCGACCCGATGTTGATGCTGTCGGCATCAGCCGGCGCATCGTTGTTGTAGTGAATAAAGAAATCCGTTCCCGCTTCGATCGTCTGTCCGACCAGTCCCGCAAAGAGCGTGTACTGGAACGTCTGATTCTCGTCGTGGGTGCAGAGGCGCCAGAAATCAAGCGGCTCATCCGTCGCACCGAAATTGTGCAACGTGACAACACCGGTCGAGAAGTCGACGTCGACGATCTGCACATCGGTCTCTGCGGCACGAACTGCCGAGCACAGCACACACACCAGCGCCACCACAGCGCCGGCCGTCCCGAACTTGCTCATCACATCCTCCAATGTCCGGGCCGCCCATGCGTCCGGACCCCTCCAACCTAATCACTCCCGGCGTGCCCCCCGTCCCGGCACCACTACAGCGCCGGACGAACGCCCGTACTCCGTCTCTAAGGTACTTGCGGGAAGCTGATTCAGACAGTCACGAAATTGCAAAAACCGCGCGAATCTAGGGTGATTGCGGCGTTCACGGCGACGGGGCGAGCCTGAGGCAAGTTCAGGTGCAGTTCGAGGGTTTCGACGAGGCGTCGATTCTGGCGTTCACGAGCCTCTCGCCCTGCTCAGGCGTCATGAGCCCTTCCGCGACGTAGGCGGCGATTTCCCGTCGACTGCGCTCCCGTGAGATGGTCTGAAACACCTCGAGGCAGGTTCGAATCCCCACCACGGACACAATGCCACTGGCAATCAGTAACAGCGGAAAATACTCGGCAATCGCGCTTTCGATCATGGCGCAGCTCCTCACCCGAAACACGTATGGACACTTTACCATTCGGATCCTGATCGGCCAGATTTCACATCTGAGAATCGATGAGCGTCCATTCCAGCCGCTCGCGGTTGCCGTCGGCGCGGAACGTGGAACAATGAATGCTTCGGCCCGGTTTCGTTCACGTGCGATGCTCGGGATCGCGTTCTCCCCACCACCAGCACCAGGTAGACACAATTCGATGGATGCGTTCGCCTGGCCCATGCTTGTGTATTTCGTCACCGTCGTGGCGGTGCTCTCGATCTACGGCGTCCATCGCTATGCGCTCGTCTGGACCTATCTCCATCGGGTCCGAGGAACGTCGATCCCGACCCCGACGGCATTCACCGATCTCCCGTCGGTCACCGTACAACTCCCGATGTTCAACGAACAGCACGTCGCGACGCGCATCATTGAAGCCGCGGCGGCGATTGACTATCCGGCGGATCGCCTGCAGATTCAGGTGCTCGACGACTCGACCGATGAATCCGCTGATATCGCGCGTCGAACCTGCGATCGACTGGCCGAACAAGGTGTCACGATCGAGTATCGACATCGCACGGATCGGCGCGGCTACAAGGCAGGCGCGCTTGAAGAAGGCCTCGAATCCGCGACCGGCGAGTTCATCGCGATCTTTGATGCCGACTTCATTCCTCCCGCTGCATTCCTGCATGACACGATTCACCACTTCAGCGCTCCTGACATTGGCATGGTCCAGGCGCGCTGGGGACACCTGAACCGCAACCAGAACTGGCTGACACGAATCCAGGCGATCTGTCTCGATGGTCACTTCGCCATTGAACAGGCAGCGCGATCCGCCGCGGGACACTGGTTCAATTTCAATGGCACTGCCGGCATGTGGCGGCGACGGTGCATCGACGACGCCGGCGGGTGGCAGCATGACACACTGACAGAAGACACTGATCTGTCCTACCGAGCGCAGCTCGAAGGCTGGACGTTCAGATATCTGCGCGATGTTGAATGCCCCGCGGAACTCCCGCCGACGATGGGCGCGTTCCTGAGCCAACAACGACGCTGGACAAAGGGACTGATGCAGACGGCGATCAAGCTCATGCCGCGCATTCTCCGCAGCGATGCGCCGATCGGCACCAAAGTTGATGCATGGTTCCACCTTACATCGGCCATGCCGTACGTCGCCATCTTCCTGTTGAGCCTGCTCATTCTTCCGGCATCATTCACGATGCTGCCGCTCTGGACGGTGCCGTCCCAAGTCGTCATGGCGTTGGGATTGATGTGTCTGTGTATGGGCACGATTGCGGCGTGTGTGTTCTACATCACGTCACAGCGCTGTCAGGGCCGATCCATCGTCGGTGCCATCCTGATGCTGCCCGCGCTGATGGCGGTCGGCATTGGCGTCAGTGCGTCGAATTCAATGGGCGCGCTGGAAGCCGTCTTCGGGCATCAGACCGCGTTCGTGCGCACACCGAAGTTCAATGGCAAACAAGCGAGCGCCGCAGACCCTGCGCTTCGACGGCGAAGTCTCTTCCCACCGGGAACGCTCGAAGTCGTCCTCGGCATCATCATGCTGGTGTGCGTTGGCCTTGCGCTGACGCGCCCATTCACGCTGGTCGGCGCGGTGTTCCTGTTGCTGTTTGCGGCGGGATTCCTGACTGTCGGCATTCCGCGCTTCGCATCGGGCATCATGGATGCTCGACCATCACGCGCGACCGCGATCAAGCAAACGCCGACTCCAGCTCGTTGAGCACCTTGCTTTCGACGTCGGATACCTTGTTGCCCAGTCCGAGGAAACCGCCGGCGGCTTCCGCGACGCTTCGAGCGCGTCCAAGCAGGTCGCGCTGGAATGCGTTGCGAGCATCCGGGTTCATCGACGTGCTGATGGACGCGATGTAGTCCTTCCATGCGGCCAGCAACTCAGGGCCCGGCTCGGTCGCAAGCCAGCCATCGAGCAACTCGTAGCTCTCGTGGTCACCATCAATTCCGAACTCGGACGCGGACTTCAGAATCGCATTGCGCTCGGCGTCTTCCATCTTGCCGTCGGCCCATGCCACGGCGACGAGGGGGATCAGCGCGAGTGCGGCAAGCGATTCAGCGCCAATATTCATGGCGATCAACTCATCGAGGACCGCGTCATCCTTCACGCCCGAAGCAGCCGAGAGCGCCGCGCGCATGGACGCGTCCTCAGCCTTCTTGCGAAGACGCTCACGAAGCTTGGCGTCCTGCTGCCGGAAGAAAGCGGTCTCGAGGGCGTCTCGTCGTTCGTCAAGCATGTCGCCGTGATTCAGCATGGGATCTCCATTCGATGCAAAGTCGATCGCCGGAGGCGATGCGCGAGCGCGAAATTCTAGCGACCAAAACGACCAGCGTCAGCGCGCTGAGCACTTCTCATCGAAGGAATCCGTGGGGCATGCAGGTTCGCGCTCAGGGCGCAGCAGAGACCGGCTCGAGGCCGGACTGCAGAATGAACGGCTGATCCGGCCGGGCGATGCGGATTACGCGAACCGGTCGCGACGGCTCCCAGATGACCCACTCTTCATCGATCGGCTTGAGGCGAACGATGAGCTCCCACTGATCGAGGCCATCCATGGTGTGCAGGTACGCCGAACCAGTCAGTCGCACCGATGCGGCGTCCGGCGACGACGAGAATCGGATGTCCTGATCGATCGCCTGCTCGTTCAACTGACGACTCAGCCTGGCCCGGAACGTATCGAATTCGCGGAGCGTGGCGTGACTCACGTTCTCGATGGGACCGACACTGACCACGATCGTCCCCGATGGGACCAGCGTCCGGGCTTCTCGCTGGAGGACCTCGATGAGTGACCGAGCTCTGGGGTCGAGCACGGTGGATGTGATCTGGGCCGGTTGGCCGGGAGCGGAGCTGATGCCGGATGGCATGATGTCGTGGTTGGACGGCGTGGCGTCGGCACTCGAAGAATCACGATGGACCGCCGCGTTCGTTGGCGTGGAATTTGTGAACGACGCCGGGTTCAGGGTGCGTCCCGATTGGCCTGAACCGATGGGCAAGCCAACGATCTGATCAGGATTTTCTCCACAGGCAACGACGGCGGCGCAGGCGGCAAAGCACAACATCCTGCGTCCGATGCCGCGTGAACCCCATGGTCTCGTAGTCTGACGGGCTTTTGAGGGCATTCACAAGTCCTTGTGTCCACACCAGTTATCGGCTGGACGCCAACACGCCTTTCGTCCGATTCCCTTGTTCAGGACACAGGGAACCGGAGAACCTTCCATGCTGACCAAGACGCAAGTGATCGCTCGCATTCAGACGCTCAATGCCACCGCGGACGGCACCTGGCTCGACCAGTTCTCGTCCGACGCTCTGCGGCAGTATCTTGCGCATCTGGAAGTGGCCCGTGAGCCCCGTGGCAGCGTCTGGCGTCGGTCCGGCGATTCCCCCGCCGTCATGACCCGTCGACCCGCCGCCTGAGTCCGGCAGCTAATCGTCGAAGGTGTCGAGCTTGGACCCGGCTTCCGGTCGTGCGGCTTCGCCAAGCCCCGTCCGCTGCTTCAACGCGAGCAACTGCTGATATTGCCGGGTCATCAACCGATGCTCCAGCTGAGATCGGACGCGCGTGATCAGCTCGAGCTTGTTGATCGGCTTGGTGATGAAGTCGTCCGTGCCGGATTCCACGGCCCGCTCGAAGTCTCCGACCTCGTGCAGTGCTGTCACCATGATCACTTTGGTGTCCCGGGTATCCGGCGATGATTTGATCTTCTGACAGACTTCAAAGCCCGACATCCGCGGCATCATCACATCCAGCAGGACGAGGTCCGGGCATTCGGCATCAATGGCATCGACGGCCTCCACGCCATCCGCCGCGGTCTGAATCCGGCATGGCAGTGCTTCGAGATACGCCTGCATCAGCTCGAGATTCTGAAGATTGTCATCCACAAGCAGAATGAGCGCATCGTTCAGATCGAGTTCCGGGTTCTCGGTGTTGTGCGTTGAAAGGTCGGTCGCCATGGTTCCATTGTTCACAGGGGCGGCACATCGGTGCGGCTTATAACAGCATGCTGATGTTCGCCAATTCTTCGAGCAGGCATTCGTAGGCGTCTCGATCGACGTCGCTCAGCCCGTTCGCCGCGAGTTGATGATGAAGACGATTGGAAAGATCACGCAGATCATCCGGCTCGTCGACATCCACCCATCGGGGGAGCGATCGCCATGCGAGCCCGCTTTCCGTGAGCCGCAGGACAGATTGATCGTACACGGAATCACCACCCCAGTCGATGTCACGAAAGAGGTGTGGCTGGAACGTTGGACACCCGATTGACCAGTAGCCGCCATCCGCCGTCGGACCGATCACACTCTCGTTGGAGCTCAGGCCGTCGAGCAGGTCATCCAGGGCCGCCGACGGCATGTGCGGAGTGTCGATACCGAAGAACGCGGCCGATCCGCCGCCAAGCGCTGACCAGACACGAACGATGCGGTCGCCGAGGGAACCATCGCCCTGCCCGACCCATCGCACCGCTGAGGCGGGATCCAGATCAGCCGCCATGCGCGTCGCCGCATCATCCGGGCTGACCGCGACGACCACCGGTCCCCGTGCCCGAAATCGGCGGATGCAACACATGAGCATCGCACGGGCGATCCGCGCGGCATCATCCGCCGTCACCCCATCCGGCCGAATGAGCCGCGTGTTCACCCGTCCCGGGATCGGTTCCTTGGCCATGATGACAAACTGTGGTGTCGACACCGTCTCAGGATATCGAATCATGGTCATGCAGACCCCTTGGCCGCCGAATCGACTACAATGGACGATTCGGCTCACCGAGACTTTTTTTTGGCGACAGGATCGGTACGTATGGCGCAGAAGCAGGACCACAGCCGCATTGCCTGGCTGGATCAGTTCAACGAACCCGACGCGAAGGAACTCCGCAAGTCGATTCCGGCGGAAGAACAGCGACTGTTCGACGACGCTCGGAAGAAGCTGCTCGCGTTCGACGGCGTCGAGGAAGTACCGACCTGGTACGGCGACTGCTGGCACTGGGTGCTTGAGTATCGCGTGCCGAAACTCGATGCGCCACTCGGGGTCATCATCCCTTCGCCGGAAGATCTGCAACTCGCGATTCCAATGACCGCGGAGTTCAGTCAACAGGTGCCGCTCGGTCGCATGAAGCGCGCGGTCCGCGATGGCTTTGATCTCGGCCGTGAACCGTATGACACCGAATGGGCGATCTGGTCGCTCGTCCCCGGATCACTGCTCGGCGATCTCATCGATCTGGTCAAGCAGAAGATCAAGCATCTTGGTGCCGCCAAGAGCTAGCGACCTGTCGCTGATGTGCGCCACGTTCCTTCTCGATAGAACGGTCGATCTGCATTCACATCGAACACCTGCTCAAGCTGTTCGGGATCGACTTCGATGTACGTCACACCGCCGCGCAGCGACAGTTCATCGGTCCATGTCAGGTCGTTGCCCGCAAGAAGCGCGGCTTCCAGATGCATCAACGACGAGATCTCGCCGGACGATAACGACGGTCGTTGACCACCGCGATACAGATTGCAATCCTCGATGAATCGTCGCGCGCCGCCCCGCAGCGCATCGTCAGCGGTCGTGAGCAATTCCGTGGCACCAACCTGTTCGAGCGCGCGAATCGCGCGCGGCCCGTACCCATTTCGGAATTCATGCAGCGCCGTTGCCACCGCGTACGCAGCAGCAGGATCGACGTGCGAGCGTGCCCGGCTGCTTCGCGGCTGCAGACCAGGTCGCGACTCCGCGAGTAGATCCGCGAGCGCCAGAAGACGCCGTTTCTGACCCGGATCTTCCTCGACATCTGCCAGCGCGAGCGCGGCGCTTCGCCCGAGCAGATCTGGCGACAGAGCCCCAGCAAGGCCAAAGAGCTGTTGCGCAAGTTCACGATCGCGTTCACTGTCCGGGCTGTCGACCAGATCTTCGGCCAGTTCGAAATACGCCATCGGATCGTTCGGGGTCAAAGCGCGCAGTCGCTCCGCGACCGGTCGCCGATCAATCGATGACGCGAACGTCAAGCTGGTCATCAGCAAGACCATCAGGGGAAGAATCGTCCTGGATTGCTGAGCATGTTTCATGCCGCATCTCCTGCATCCGTGGTCACGCCGGGATCAAACCGCACCGCCCAGATGCGCAACATCACCATCTCAATGGCACGTGACTGGTCGAGTACATGCTGCGCTGCGGCACGTTCCCGCGCTCCTGATTCGAGCAGTTGTAACACTTGTGCTCGCCGACGCGGTCGCTCTGCGGTCGTGGTATAAGCCAGGAGATCGAGCAGCGCGAGCTGTTCGACTACAAACAGCTGCATCGGGCCTTCGACAAGTTCGCGGCGTGTCAGATCACGACGATCAAGCACCGCGAGAGACGCCGGCGTCGGGTCACTTGCGATGAGCTGTTCCGCCTCAGCACGCCAGATTAATCGAAGCTGCGACGCCCGATCATCCGGCATGCCATCCAGTGATGTGATACCGATCGCGCCTTTGACGACTTCATGGTGCTGCGCATAAACCGCGGCAATCCAATCCACCATCGCGCTGGCGCGCTGTTGTTGCGTGTCGTACGCCGACCGACGGATCGAAAGCACGTACCGCAGCAGTTCGCGTCGAGCTTCAGCTCGCCATGCCGGGTCTCGTGGATCCGGCAACACCTGACCGACGTATTGTTCGATCACCCGCGCCGTTTCGCGCGGCATACTTCGCATGCGATATTGGCGCACCATTTCCAGCCCGACGTTCGGGCCAGCACCGAAGATGGAGATGAGATTCGCCTGGGCTTCCCCGCGCACTTCCGACGGTGACCCCGTGTAGACCTCACGCACGAAGACCGCGGCATCCGTCGGCCCAAGATCACTGCCTGCGGACGTGCGGAGCATGCGCATGAGTCTCAGTTTTTCGTCCGCGCGTCCGCGCACTGCATCGTACTGCTGCGCCCACTCACCGTCACGACCAATCGCCTGTCCGGACCGATTCCCTGATCGTGAAGAGGTCCCGCCATACGATGCCACCGACGGCGGTTGGAGCTGCTGGTTCTTCTCGAGCGACGTGATCAGGAGATCGACATCAGTCAGCCAACCCATCGTCTCGGCCTCGAAGTCACGAGCCAGCGCCGACGCGATGGCATTTAAGCGTGCGGTGACCACGATCAATGCGAGACGGCGTTCATCATCACCGATGGAATCGAGTTGCGATGCACGATCCGCAAGTTCAAGCCATCGCATCCGCAGCGCCTCGTCGACTCGAATCTCAGGCGTATCGGTGAGATGCGCACTGATCGTCTCCCGGGTCGGCCATTGCATGGCCAGTGCTTCACGCACGGTGATGCGCTGCCGTGAGTCAGCATCCTCGACCGGAACGAGATCGCGGGTGAACCATCCTGCCCCACCGTGTTGCGCGAGCAGGCTCGTCATCACCCAGAGGTCGCGCGACTTCACATCCGGATTCTCGAAGAGTTCGAGAACGAACTGACGCACGGCCGGTCGATCCTGCAAGCCGATCTGACTCAGCAATCGTCCCAACACGTTGAGGCTCGGTCCAAGACGTCCGAGATCGGTGTCGGATTCCATGACGGTCTGGATCGCCTTCCCGATGGCTCGATCGTAGCGAGGGCCAACCGACACATCGTCGATGGCCGCGAGCCACAGTTCCCAACGATCAAAGGCGCGTGGATCCGTCTCCGTTCGTTCGACCAAAGTACCAAGCTGACGTGTGAGCCAGATGCGCGCGGCGTCGTCGGGCGTCGGTTGCCCCGCTGATTTTGAGAACGCAAGAATGTCACGCAGCTCGGTTCGGGCGTCACGAACAACCGGCTCAGGCAGCGCATCACTCGTCCCAATGCGCGCAAGCGTATGAATCTGATACGCACCGAGCCATATCGACAACGGCTCGGAACCACGCGCATCGGTTGGTGTCAATGCGCGGAGCAGCCGGTCGGACGCGGACGGCCGTGCGCCGACCTGCTGAAAAACGGCACCGATTGCGTCAAGCGCGGCATCGCGCGTCGCCGGATCGAGCAGGATCCAGGCGTGACCGAGTGTCGTGATGCTCACTTCGAAGTCCCGATAGACCGCGTCGCTTGGCGTATCGTTGATCGACAGTTTTCGCGCAACGAGATTCAGATAGTCAATCGCGTCGCGCGCACCATCTGCACTCGTGGTCGCGAGATCGGGCCGCGCATTCCCGCCGAATGTCGGCATCGACGCAGTAACGAACAGCAATTCAGCGCGACCTGAACGCGGGGGATGGGCGTCGTCGACATCCAGTGCCGGGGTCGACACCAGTTCGCGCGGTGGCGGATCCGGTGTTGTCTGGATTGCACGATCTGGCGTCAGCAATTGAATCGTCACAAACAGCATGATCAGGCACGCGCACACGACACCGGATGTCCATGCCAATCGACGCCAACGCTGCGCATCGACCTCAACGGGATCTGGCGGTGCATAACGCACTGGCGGCGTCGCGAACATCGCCGGCATACGTTCCTGGCCACCGGTGATCTGTCGGACATCAATGCGATGTCCACTCGTGCGCGCGACAGAGCTCAAACCGGTCATGACGGTCATCAACCCGTCGATCGAGAGCCCGACCTCTGATGCAAGCGAAACCAATCGCGCACGACTTCGTGCATTCCACCCGCCTTGACTCACGAGAATCGCGAGCACTCGGCGATCGAACGACGTGAGCTGGATCGGTCGCACCTGAGGCGGCGCAGCGGCCGTTCCGTGCGTCGGAACCTGCGGTCGGCGCGGCCGACGCGGGTCAAGCGGTTTCACCGGCGACGGCGGCGCAATGCCTGGTTGAACCGGCGCAGACAACTTTCGAAGTCGTTGTGCCGCCACTGTAAGTGCAGCGAGCACGCGTTGTGCTGCCGGACTTGCTCCGTCGGGATGCGATCGCACACGCTGTTGCTGTCGCCCCAGCGCATCGTTGATCTGCTTGTCCGTCGCTGGCCCGCGCGGCAGATCCAGAAGGTCGTGCTCTGAAGCATTCGGGGCCACACCAAGAAAGCGGAGGAAGGCATCGTCGGTCATGACGTCCCTCCTTCATTCGATTCCGATTCAGTCGATGGTGCCGTCGCTTCCGCAGCCTGCAACGATCGATCAAGTTCGCGCAGCCGCACGCCCCACGGGTTCGGCCCATACGCAGGATGGAGTTGACGATGCTGTGCCATGACATCTCGAGCCAGCGCCTGATTGGAACGCGCCAGCAGCTTCAGGCTGTGATATCGCGCTTCGAACCAACGGTCACCATCGCGAGGCAAGCCAGCAAGCAGTCGGCGCCATTGCTCAAGGGCGCGATCAGTATCGCCCATCTGTTCGGCAAGGACTGCGATCGAGCGCAGAAACGTGGCGTTACCCGGCTGAATCGTGATGAGTCTCTCGTACAACGCGAGTGCCGCAACACCCAGGGATTCATCATCCTGCTTCGCAAATGTCGCCAGCATCACTTCAGCAAGCCCCGCATGCCATCCCAGCACGCGCGGCAATGCAAGCGAGGCATTGTCGTCTTCATAGGTTGCCAGCGCGCGCGGTCCATGCGTCACCACGTAGGCGGCGAGTACTTCGTCATAGACGCCACGCAGGCGACTGTCTTTCCAACGCCGATATGAATCATCAAAGAGCAGACTCGCGGCACGTTCTGCCCACGCGCTATTCGGATCACGCTCCCACATCTCAGATGCGATGCGATCCGCGGCCGCAGTCGAGTCGGCAAACAGATGTTCCTGCACACGCCGGTAATCGAACTCATCGACATGCTCTGCCAGATCGAGATGGCCTTCCGCGGAGAACATCTCAATGCCATCCAGCACGGATCGGGCTGCACCAAGACGACGCACATCGCGGGCGAGTGCAATCTCGAGCGCCTGACGACTGAGTCGGACGTATCGCTTCCTCGCATCCTCATCGCCGGTCAGCACCGCGGTCTCGTCAATCAGCATCAGCCCCTGTGCAATCGACAGAAACTGCGACGCGATGGCTTCACGGTCGCGTTCATCAGCGCCGCTGAATAGTGTGAAGAGAATCTGCGCTGCCCGGCTTCGTGCCGTCACGTACATGTCGCTGTTCTGAGGAATCTCAAGCAGCGCATCGACTTCGGCCAGCGTCGGTCGCTCCATCGTCGCTGTCTTTCGGAGGACAAGGCGAGGCGCGAATTCAGAAGCCGGGAACTTCGCAAGATACACATCGATCAGCGCGACAAGCTCAGCATTCAACTCCGGGTCATCGCCGGCCCGAACCAGTTTGTCGAGACAAACGATCGCCATCCAAAGCGACTCGGCCGCTTCCTCATACGGCAGCAATGCCGAAGCATCCTCGAATCGCGTCCGCGCGATGAAGTAACGCCCCTGGAAATATCGGCACCACGCTTCGAGATTGCAGCATGTCGCCGCGGCCGCCGGATACTTCTCCGCATCCGATGCTGCTGGCGCTGCGGCAAACTCCGTGGCAGCGCGTTCATATCCATCTATCAATGAACGGTTGAGCGTGGGAAGATCACCATCATGTTCGGTTCGTGTCTCGTCATAGATGATCACACCGCGGACGTAGCGAGCCGCAAATCCACGGTCACCGAGCGCCTCGACTCCATACCGTTGTGCAAGATCGAGAATCAGGTCCAACTCACCTTCACTTGCAAGCAGACTGACCGCCCGTTGTGCCAACGTGGATGCCGCCGCAATCTCGGGCGACTCAAGTCCGTTGACGGCAAGCAGCCGAAGCCACGCAACCGAAGGAGTTCCTGTCGTCTCAATGTAGTCATCGAGCACATTCAAGGCTGCGCGAAACTCATCGTGATCCATCAGGATCGCCGTTCGCCACGCATGCACTTGCGATCGCAGCACATCAACAGTTTGCGGGTGTTCCAGAAGCGTGAGCCAGGCGTCAGCCGCCGCCGGGCCCTGAGTCATTGAACGAGACAACGCCATACCGAGCACGGTCCGCGCGTACGCTTCAACTTCGCGCAGATCGACTGAGATATCGGATGGCTCCGGAAACCGACCTTCGATTTCCAGCAGTTCGGCGAATACCGTTTCCGCTTCGCGTGCGGTGGCTACATCCGAACTCAGCCATGCATCATAATAGAGCGACCAGGCATAGAGAAACGTCGCTTGCGTTTCGAGCCCGCGGAGTC
>JBCCFX010000078.1:0-15813 GCA_039029515.1 Planctomycetota bacterium | reverse complement strand
TGATGATCTCATCGCCATCGTTGACGAACCGCGTGACATCCTTGCACCCCACCACGACCGGAATGTCCAGCGCGGCCGCGACGATCGACGTATGGCTCGTCCGGCCGCCTGCATCCGTCGCAAACCCGATGACCCGCGACGTGTCCAATGACGCCGCTTGAGCCGGAGTCAGTTCGTGCGCCACGACGATGACCGGTTCGTTCAGGTTGGCCAGCCGATCCTCGGATTGACCGACCAGATATCCCAGAAGGCGACGGTCCAGATCGAGGACGTCGTTCGCTTTCTGTCGGAAAATCTCGCTGCCCATTTCCCGGAAACGGTCGGCAAGCGTCCGGAACGCCTCGGCGACGGCATACGCCGCGGTCACACGTTCAGACTCGATCCGCTCCCGAACAGGATCCACCAGAGTCGGATCATGGAGGAGGCCAAGGTGGAATGCGAAGATCTTCGCCGGCTCGGACCCGAGATCTTTCTCCGCACGGTCGCGGTCAGCACTGAGTTCGGTGCGTGCGTGGTCGAGTGCGGCATCCAGCAGGGACAGTTCACGCGCCACATCTTCCTCAGCGACAACGTGATATGGCACACGCGTCCGGACCTGATCCAGAACGAATACCCTTCCGATGACAACACCGGGCGCGACTGGGATTCCTTTGATGATGTTCATCTGCGGGCGTACGCTCAAGGCCGCCATACCTGGACGTTCAGGTCGGCTTGCCCCGGAATTCAGGCTGGGCACCCTTCCGTGGACAAGCGGCGAGTATAGCGAAACCGGGCGATCTCTGCTGAGCTGTGGACCGGCGTTCGATTACTCGGTTTCCAGCTCAAAGGAGCTTCGCAGGCCGTCATCGCCGCGGGGCCGAGGCAACCCGTGCCAGAGGTAATACACCACGCCACGAATGTCATCGAAGATGACGAGGATGCATGGGAGCACGAGCAGAATCAGGAACGTCGCACTCATCAGGCCGAACGAGATCGCCACCGCCATCGGGATGAGGAACTTCGCCTGGAACGACTTTTCGAGCATGAACGGCGTCAGGCCCAGTACGGTCGTGATTGTCGTCAGTCCAATCGCGCGAAATCTCGCCCGCCCTGCCAGCGCTAACGCGTTGACGAGCGAAACGCCTTCGCGGCGTTTCTGATTGAAGAACTCCACGAGAATCAACGAGTCGTTGACCACGATCCCGCTCAAGGCCACGAACCCGATGATGCTCAGGAACGTGAGCTTGTAGCCGAGCAGGTAATGCCCCCACACCACGCCGATGAACGCGAATGGAATGCCCAGCATGACCGCCAGCGGTTGCGTATAGCTGCCGAACAGCCATGCGAGAATGACGAAGATCATGACCATCGCCGCCCCGAATCCGATCGGCAGTGAGCCGAACGCCTCGGCCATCTGTTCCTGGCGACCGCCGAAACCAATGTCAAGTTGCGGGTATTGATTGCGTAAGCCGTCGATATCGAGCGCCCTCACAATCTCTTCGGGGTTCACATCACTCGCCGTATCGGCCGTGACCGTTACCGTCCTCCGTCGATCGACACGTTGGATCGTCGAGTATCCGATGGCCTCCGACAGCGTCGCAATTTCGTTGATGGGAACGCGTCGACCGTCCTGCGCAATCAGCCACAGATTCTCGATCGTGTTCAGACTGCGCCGCGACGTTTCGTCCAGGCGCACGCGCACATCGATGTCTTCCTGTCGATCGCTGAACACGTGAGCATCAATCCCGAACAGCGACGCTCGCACCTGCTGCGCAACATCGTTGACGGTGAATCCCATCGCCGCAGCGCCCGGAAGCAACTCGATCCGAATCTCGCGTTGCCCGTCGGCATTGTCATCGGCGATGTCATACACGCCTTCAAACTCCGCCAACATGAACTTGGTCTCTTCAACCGCGCGATTGACTTCTTCGAGATCCTTGCCTGCGATCTCGATCGTGATGTCCGTACCGCCCGGTCCACCCTGGATTTCGGTGAAACTCAGGCGCTCAACGCCATCCAGCGGCTGCGCAGCCGCGCGAATCGCATCGATACACGCCTGTGAATTTCGAAGACCGAACTCGTCCCGATACTCGACCGCCTGAAGCTCGACATACAGCTGCGCAAGATGCGAACCGTATTTCCCCCCACCGGCGGCAAACAGATCGTCACCATTCACCTGCACACCGAGGATCGTCCACGTTGACACAACTTCCGGCAGCGTCGAGGACGCCAACTAGAGCTTCTCGACTACCACCTTCGTTTCGTCGATCGGTGTCCCGACCGGCATGCGCAGGTTGATGATCAGCGTTTCGGAATCGCTCGACGGCAGGAATTCAAATTCAGTCTTTCCGCTTGCGATCATGCCCATGGTCGACATGAACGTCGCCAACGCAATGCTCAGGCTCACGTACCGATACTTCAAGCACCAGCGCAATACCTTTTCGTACAGCGGAAGCACACCGTCCTGAATAATCCGATCCCGCGCGTGTTCATAACCAGCCAGCACCTTGGTGAAGCGGTTCGGCTTCGACTTATCACGCTTCTGCAGACTGTGTCCCATGTGGCTGGGCAGAATCAGTACGGATTCGATCAAGCTCATTAACAGGGCAATCGTCACGACCCATGGCAATGCACCCATGAGATCGCCGGTCTCGCCCTTGATTAACAGCAGCGGCAGGAACGCCACGATACTCGTCATCACGGTCGCGCAGACCGGCCAGAACACTTCCTCCGCGCCCTTGATCGCGCCAACGAGTGAAGTTTCTTTGCGGTCATGCCATGCCTGAATGTTCTCGGCGACGACGATCGCGTCATCCACCAACAGACCAAGCACGATGATCAAACCGAACATCGTCAACAGGTTCAACGTGACGCCGAGCAGATTCATCGCCATCAACGTGCCGCACATCGCGGTGGCGAGTCCCATACCAACCCAGAATGCGACACGCCAGTTCAGGAAGATCAACAGGGTTGCGAACACGAGAATCATGCCCCAGAACGCATTGCGACTCAGCAAGGCCAATCGGCCTTCGATGAACCGCGCGAGATCCGAATGCGTCATCAGGCTCGTGCCTTCCGGCAACGGCGAAGCCTTCAAGCCGACGTTGTACGCCAACTCGCGTTGCGCCAATCCGAGACGATCCATAACCCCGGCTTCGAACGGTTTGCCCGACCGCGCATCCGCATACGCGCGGACCATCTCGGCAATCTCCACCGCATCCTGATCGCCGACCTTGCTGATCGTCAGCGTCGCGCACGGACCGGCGTTCTCATGCGTGGCGAATCGGGTCTCGACGAGTTCATCAACGAAACCTTCCGACACGGTGCCGATGTCTCGGACGCGTACCACCTGTCCATCCGCCGTCGCCAGCACGACGATGTCGCGAATGGCTTCCGAGCGCTCTTCGACGCCCATCGTTCGAACCGTGAAGTCACCGGTGTTCGTTCGGACCGTACCACCGGGAATGTCCGTCATCCAACCGCGAATGCGGCTTGCAATGTCGGGGAGGCTGATGCCGAACGACAACAACGCATCACGATCGATATCGACCCGCACTTCGTAGTCGCGCGTGCCTGTGATTTCGATCTGCCCCATGCCGGGCATCGACTTGAGATCGTCCTTGATCTCTCGGATGGTCGTCTTCAGCACGTCTTCAGGCGCATCACCATAGAGCGTCAGGAAGATCGCCGGTATCGCCGGCTCGATCTCAAACACCTGAATGCGTTCCGCTTCATCCGGCAGATCGAGCAGGCTTTCGACAGCAAGCTCAACTTCGTTGACGGCATCACTGATGCTGTCGATGCCATCGCGAAATTCAACCACGATCCCGCCGCCGCCTTCGGCGAGCGTCGTCGTCATCGAATCGACTTCATCGAGGTCCGCGATTTTATCTTCGACCTTGAGCGCGAGCGTCTCTTCGATCTCCTCCGGCGTCGCGCCCGGATACGGCAGGTTGATGCTTGCCGACTCCGGCGTGAGATCCGGAAAGAACTCGCGCGTCATCGTCAAGCCGCCGACAATACCGCCCATGATGAAGGCGATCATCAGCAGGTTCACGGGAACGGGTTTGCGAACACCAAAGGAAGGAAGACTCACCGATCAACCTCCGTTGACGCCGGCGGACGTGCCGGACGTCGGGGATTGTGCGTTCGCAACATTGCCCAGAACAGGTTCGACCAGCATGCCATCGTTGAGCGATCGCGTTGCGGTGATCACGATGTAGCCTTCGCCAAGATCCGTGTCGAGCACGATCCAGTGCGTATCCGGCAAGCCGAACGTGCTGAATGTCTGCTCAACCTGGAAGTCGATCTCGACCGGAACGCGCTTGACCGTGCCATCCTGAACCTGAATGACCTGACCGTCCTGAACCGACCGACGTGGCACGATCCATCGACTCTGCTGCGAACCTTCTTCGACGACCGCCTGCACAAACATGCCGGGCGCGAGTCGATCAGGATCATCAGACGATTGCGTGATCTCGGCAAAGATCACCAACGTTCGCGTCGCTTCATCGTCCACTGGCGAGATGCGCGTGACGCTGGCAGACCATGTCTTCATCAACTCGCCGGTCGCGGCCAGTCGGACCTCATCACCAACATGAAGCCGAGGCCGTGCGCTCGCCGGCATACGAATCGGCACTTCAATGTGATCGACGTCCACGATTCGGGCAATCTGCGTCCCGACGGTGACGTTCTCGCCCGGTTCAATGTCGAATGTCGCAAGCACGCCATCGATTGGAGCCGTGATCGAGCAACGCTCAACATTGAGCTTCGCAAGTCGACGCGTTGCTTTCTGGACCTCGATCTGCGCCAGCAAGCTCGCACGTCGAGGTGCCACGCGCTGATATTGCTCACGCGTGCTGACGAGATTTGTTCGAGCCTGCACCACGGACTGTTCCGCCAGATCAACCTCGCGGTCTTTGGCCACGCCCTTGTTCGCAGCGTCCTTCACACGTTCATATTCCGCTTCGGTCAGACGAACGTCGTCCTCAGAAAGCAACACGCGAGACGCCCAGCTTTGCTCTTCCACGTCGAGCTGGCTGATCTGTGCTTCAAGATTGGTAATCGTGAAGTCCGAAATCTCGACCTGTCGCTGAAAATCGCTCTCGTCCAATCGAGCCAGAACGTCGCCAACCGAGACCCGAACACCCGGTTCGAGACCGTCCGGCACGTCCTGAACTGTTGCGGTCACGCGCGCCGGAACCTCGGCCTCATCCATCGCTCGCGCGGTGCCGAAGCCCTCCCACGAGCGCGTCACGGGTTGGGGCGTCGCATTCATCACGATCACGCGCTGCGCGACCTCGTTACGATCACTGGTCGCTGGCGGCTGTTTGGTGCCCGCCAGAAATCGGAAGATGCTCATCCCGACGAAGATGATCACGATGCACACGACGGCACGTGTCAGGAACATGATGATCCAATTGGCTCGTGGTGGCATGGTTTCGCGTGGTCTCGTACATCAATACCGTCGGACATCCCGTTCGGTGATCCGTCACCAAGGGCTCGCCGACGAGGTCGATCAGGGGCGTTCTGGTCGCCAGTAAGGGTAGCCGGAGTTCATCATGGAATCGACCTTGCACGATCCCAAGTTGAAATCCGTCAGGTCGCGACGGAACGTGCGATTGACTGGATGGATGTGGTAGCCTCCCGGCATGTCCGAATCGCCGATTAATCGAGATCTAATCCCGCATCTGGCCCGCCTCGCGCGACTCCGGATCGACGAACAGGAGGCCGAGCGCCTGCACGACGAAATGGCGCGGATCCTTGCATTCGTGTCTGCCCTCGATGCCATCGATCTCGATGACCTGGAACCACTTCCGCGTCCTGCCAATGTTGTCAATCGACTGCACGACGACGAAGCTGGGACACCGCTCGCGCTGGGTGATCTCACCCGAAATGCGCCGGCGATCGAAGATCGCTTCGTGGCGGTCCCCAAAGTCATCGGTAGTGGAGACTCATCGTGACCTCGGCGCGGACGATCCAGACGATCGTCAATGAACAACACGCCGGAACATCGACCGCGTGCGATGAAGTGGAGCGCAGTCTCCAGCACATCGATCGTGTCAACGCCGATGTGCAAGCGTTCCGCGAGGTTTATGCCGATGAGGCCCGACAAGCCGCCGAACGCATCGACGCAGATCGCGCTGCCGGCCACTCGCCGGGCGCGCTCGCGGGTGTACCGATCGCCATCAAGGACAACATCGTCAGCCGGCACGGCACGTCGACAGCAAGCAGCCGCATGCTCGAAGGGTATGTCAGTCCATTCGACGCCACCGTGGTTCAACGCCTCGAGGCCGCCGGCGCAATCATCATCGGTCGTACGCATTGCGATGAATTCGCCATGGGATCATCCGGCGAGCACGGTGCGTTCGGTCGTGCGCGCAATCCGTGGAACACCGAACACGTCCCCGGCGGTTCCTCGAGCGGGAGTGCAGCCGCCGTCGCATCCGGCTGTGTCTCCGCAGCCTTAGGCTCAGATACCGGCGGGTCGATTCGACAGCCGGCGGCATTCTGCGGCATCGTGGGATTCAAACCGAGTTACGGCCGCGTCAGCCGTTCGGGCCTCGTCGCCTTCGGTTCAAGCCTCGATCAGATCGGTCCCATGACGGCAAGTGTGGATGATGCCGCACAGTTGTACGCCGTGATCGCCGGTGTTGATCCTGATGACGCCACGACGGCCGCGCATGATGTCGAAGATGTCACCAGCGCCGCAACGCTGCCAACGCAACTGCGTGTCGGGATGTCCTCCGCTCATCTCGACGCCATCACGGACAACGACGTTCGTCGCACCGTTGATGCAGCGCGCGATCGCATGGCTGAAGCGGGCGCATCATTCGTGGATGTCACGCTGCCGCCACCCGACATCAGCATTGCGACGTACTACCTCATCGCCACCGCCGAAGCATCAAGCAACCTTGCTCGGTACGACGGCATTCGCTACGGACGCCGCGCTGCGCTGACAGACGATGCGTCCCTCGAAGCGTTGTATGCAGCAAGTCGCTCCGAGGGGTTTGGCGATGAAGTACGCCGGCGAATTCTCGTCGGCACCTTTGTCCTCAGCGCGGGCTATGCGGATCAGTATTACGGAAAGGCGCTGAAGGCTCGTCGTTGGATCGCAGCGTGCTATGAGCGAGCCTTCTCATCATGTGATGTGATCCTTGGACCGACGACGCCGACGCCTGCATTTCGATTTGGCGAACGCCCCGATCCCGTTGAGATGTATCAGTGCGATGTGTTCACGGTGGACGCGAACATTGCGGGCTTGTGCGCGATGTCCGTTCCAATGGGTGTTCACGAAAATGCAAACCTGCCGGTCGGTGTGCAGCTCACTGCCGCTCCGTTTGCCGAACCCACGCTTTTTGCCGCCGCACGCGTATTGACCGCGAATGAACCCGTTTCGCTGCCCTGAACGCGCGATTCATGCTCGACATGAGCGTGAGCGCGGTACCATACGCGCTGCGAGTGCCTGACAAGCCCGAACGTCTGCCGAGCGGGGTGCACGGCAGTCATCGAGTGCTCGCGTCACGAACTTTGACGGAGTGATGACGATGCGAATGAACAAGACAGTATTCGGAATGACCGCGGTCGCAGTCACAGCGTTTGCTTGCGGTGCACTGTTCAATGCCAGCTTTGATCGAATCGCGATGGCGTCGCCGGTCCAGGACCATGGCCATCATCATGATCACGACCACGATCACGGCCACGATCATGCTCATGGACACGCTCACGGTGATCACGCGATTCCTGCCGGATGGACCGAGGATGAAATGGCCGCCATGATGGCCGCCGGCACCGTCGGCGATCACCACCGTTACCTCGACCCGCTCGTCGGGACATTCGAAGGTACGGCGCGGTTGTGGATGAAGCCTGATGCACCGGTCATGGAGTTTCCCAGTACCGTGACGCGCGAGTGGATCCTCGACGGACACTTCCTCAAGGAAACCATCGTGTCTCATTCAGACATGGGTGAGTTCAAAGCCATCGCGATCATCGGCTACAACAACATGGATGGCCGGTATGAAATGGTCTGGATGGAAAACATGAGCACCGCGCTGACGACGATGCACGGCTCGTACAATCCGGATGAGAATGTGTTCCGCTCGTACGGCACCATGCGCGATCCCGCGACCGGCAAGATGGTCACGCAATGGAGCGAAATGGACATGTCGAATCATGATGTGCATATCGCAGAAGGCTGGTCGGTGGGCACCAACGGTAAAGCGTATCGCTCGTTCGAAGGCCGCTTCGAACGCACGGCCGGCTGAGCCTGTCAGGTCCCATGTGCATTCAATCGCAGCACGGCGCCTTCGGGCGTCGTGCTGTCGTTCATACCCAATCGTTCTCACACCCTGCCGACAACGCAACGGTCTCAATCAAGCCGATATAGTGAAGCCATGCAGGCAGACGGATTCATCATCGGCGTTGATCTCGGCGCCACCAACATGCTCATCGCCATCGTCGACGCAGACGGCCGCATCCTCCATCGTGACCATCGACGAACCGAAGGCGAACGCGGTTTCGACCACGTTGTCGCCAATGTCGCCGATGGCATTGAAGACATCTGCGTCGACGCGTCAATCGACCGGACCGCCATACAGGCCGTCGGCGTGGCCGTCGCTGGTGCCGTTGATGTTGAGACCGGCGTCGTGCTCGATGCTTTCAACCTTGGATGGAAGGATGAACCGTTTCGCGATCGACTCGCCGCACGACTCGGTTGCCCTGTCGCCATCGACAACGATGTGAACGCAGCCGCGTGGGGCGAACACCAGCTCGGCGCAGGTCGTGGTCACGCCGATCTGTTCGCAGTCTGGGTCGGGACCGGCATCGGGGGCGGCCTGGTTCTGAATCACGCCTTGTATCACGGCGCCATGTCAACCGCAGGCGAGATCGGCCAGAGCGTCAGCGACCCATTCGGCGAGGAGGATCGACGGGTCGTCGAGGACTTTGCAGGACGCGCCGGCATGAAACGGCTCTTCGCTGATCACTTCACGCGCGATTCATCATCCATGATGCATGAACGTTGCCAGGGCGATGCGTCGCACATCGACACCGATGCACTGCGCGAGGCGTATCACGCGAACGATCCGCTTGCGCGAACGGTGATCGACCATGGTGCCGAGCGACTTGGCGTCGCACTCGCGAATGTCGTCAGCGTGCTGTCACTGTCGGTCATTGTGCTCGGCGGCGGCCTGACCGAGGCGTTCGGCCAGACGTACATCGATCAGGTCAAAACCGCATTCGATCGCGCCGTCTTTCCTCCGCAGGCAAAACGGTGTGCGTTTGTCATGACGGCATTGGAAGCGGATGCCGGCGTGCTTGGCGCGGCATTACTGGCGCGAGCGCTGCTGACGTCCAATCAATACGGATCATTGACCAACTGACGCTTGCGTCCGAAGGCGCGCATGTGTCGCTCAATATCCGCGATGAGATTCCGCGTGCGCTGCTCGCGGTTCGACAGTGAAGGAAAATCCACCTCGACCGCGTAGACGTCCGGCGCCGGGCGCTGTTCGACACGAATCGTGCCTGGCCGATCGTCCACGGTGCGAATGGTGAACGCGTAGACATCATCACCATCACGGCGCGTGAAAATTGCCATCTCGTTCTCGAGGCACGCGATTCGGACAGCCGCCGGAACATCTGACCAGCGGCCACGATCGAACGCCGCTCGGCTCGCTGACCGTGTTGATCGATCTGCCTGCGTTCCGACCAATTGAAGCGTATCGATGACTTGAGCCTGATCCTGAGCCGACAGTTCGGCCACATACGGGTCGTCTTCGGCCGTCAATCGGCCCTGCGCGGCAGCAATCGGCTTGGCACAACCGAACAGGAACCCCGCCCCGCATACGGCCAAGAATGCCGTAAAACCATATCCGACAACACGTTGAATCATTTTATTCGCCCTGCTGCGACGTCTGGAATCGGATATAGAGTAAGCCGAAAATCGATGAATGGGTCGGGTTGGCCCCCCCGCAAAGTGCCGATATCGTTCCCATTCCCGGTGATGGGCCGTTGTGCCCTCGCCACGCCTCCCGGAGTTCCCCCCCGATGGCACGAACCCCCAAGACCACCAAGTCGAAGCTCGCGGCGACCAAGTCCGCGCGCCGTCGCGCCGAGATTCGGCGGACGCTTGGTCGTCAGGCGTTCGACATCCGGTCGATCCTCGATCGCCCGGATCTCGTCAACGCGGTTGCGTTGCTCATCGTCTTCGTCGTGGCGACGGCATCCCTCGTCACCTGGTCCCGGCAGCAACCGCGCGTCCGCGACGGACAGGTCATGACCGAGACGCGCGTGAAGCGGCTCGACTACGCGATCATCGATGAAGACGCCACGGCAGAACGACGCGATGAAGTGCGTGAGTCATCACCGCGCGTGTACATCCTCAACGAGAATTACCTCGATCGACTGCAGAAGGGTCTGTCGGGTCTTCCGACCGCGCTGGCCAACGTCGAATCCCTTGATGACGTCTCGCCTGAGATTCGCGATGAGTTTCCACTCAACGAAGAGGATCTGACGGCGCTGCGCGAACTCGGCAGCGACAACGTCCGCATGTCGGATTGGAATCGCAAGATCGGCAACCTCATCAACGTGCAGCTCGTGGAGAGCCCGCTGATCCGCAGTGAGGAATACCAGGTCTTCCTGACGCAGGCGCGGACGTTGTCCCGAACCAACAACGGCGTGTCAACGGATGAGTCCATTCTCGGGAACGCGATCGAGTTGAATTCGCCGGTGACGCCGGAACTCATCAGAAGCGTGCAACGAATCGTGGCGCGCAGCAACATCCCGCAGGAACTCGCGTCGTTCGTTGCCCGAACGATCGCGGCTGATCAGACACCGACACTGCTCTTTGATTCCGAACGAACCGAAGCGCGTGCGAACGCCCTCGCTGCACAGGTTGAACCGGTCACCGTCGAGCATCGTGCTGGCGAAGTCCTGTACACGAGAGGCGACCTTCTGACTCCGGCGCAGTATCAGTCGCTGCTGGATGAGCACAACCAGTATCGAGCCAACGCACCTCCGCTGGCCACGTGGACGGCACGGCTGGGCTACGGCGGCTTGTTCATGCTGCTGATGGGATTTGCCGCGGCGTTCGTCGGTCAGGCGTATCCACGGATCGCGAGAAATCTCATGCGCGTTGCCGCGCTGTGTCTTCTTGTGCTCATCTCCCTGGTCATTCTCGACGCGGTCAGTGCTCGCGTGCCAAGCCTGCTCTATCCCGCGGCGTTTGCGACCACGCTCTTCGTGGCCGTCGTCGTGCTTGTCGCCTACGACCAGCGATTGGCCGTGTTCATCGCAGCAATGCAGTGCGCGTTCGCAGCATTGTCCGTCAATGGCGGCGTGGCGTTGTTCGTGTTGCTGTTCGCCGCATGCGGCATGCTGATCGCACAACTTCGCGAACTGCGTCATCGCAATACGCTCATCCGAGCTGCCGTCGTCACGGCGATCGGCGTCGGCATCGGCACGTTCTCGCATGCATGGTCAACGCTGCCGCTCGTGGAGAGCGCCTGGGGCGAGATCATCCTGCGCACGCTCTCATCCATGACCGCGACCGCGGGCGTGGGTTTCCTGCTGCTCGGTATTCTGCCGAGTATCGAACGCTGGTTCGATATCACGACCGGTATGACGCTCGCTGAACTGCGCGATCCACGTCAGCCGCTCCTCCGACAACTGCAACAGAAGGCACCGGGCACGTATAACCACTCGCTCCAGGTCGCGAGCATTGCTGAAGCGGCCGCCGATGCGATCGGTGCCGATAGCCTGCTCGTGTACGTCGGTGCCCTGTACCACGACATCGGCAAGATGAACAAGCCCGAGTACTTCATCGAGAACCAGACGCCGGGTGCGAACAAGCACGAAGGCCTGAGTCCTGCGATGAGCCTGCTCGTGATCATCGGACACGTGAAGGATGGCATCGAGCTTGCGCGCGAGTACAACCTGCCACGCCCGATTCAGCACTTCATAGAATCGCATCATGGCACGACGCTCGTCGAGTACTTCTTCCATGCCGCGAAGACACAGGCTGAATCCGATGAGAAGGCGTCGGTCGAGGAAGTGGAGTTCCGTTACCCCGGCCCGAAGCCACACACACGCGAAGCCGCGTGCATGATGATCGCCGACTGCGTCGAGTCCGCAACGCGTGCGTTACCCGAGCCGAACCCGGCTCGAATCGAATCGCTCGTCCGTGATCTCTCGCGCAAACGACTTGCTGACGGCCAGCTCGACGAATGCGATCTCACATTCCGCGAGCTGAAGCTCATTCAGGACGCCGTGATCAGCCGCGTGTGCGCGATTCACCACGGTCGCATCGCCTATCCGTCGGCGGAGAAGCCCGCGGTCGACGACAGTCGATCTTCACAGACAGCGTGAGACGAGTCACGACCCTCTCAGCGACCCGCCAGATCCAACACACGTCGATGCGCATTGCTCATCGGCAGTGATGCCATGTCACTGTCCGCAACCCATCGACCGCGGCGTGCGCGCGTCGTACCGCGAAACACATGAAACACAACGCGCCGATGCGTCGTCTGATGAACATACTCACCACACGATGACAGCTTCAGCAGCGGAAGTGCCAGCTGCGCGCGAATATCTTCATCCGAGAGCGACTGCGCGGCCTCCACCGTTGGCGGCTCCCACATATTCGACCACATGCCAGACGCCGGCCGCTGGATCATCAGGGTGCGATCACCGCGCGTGATCACGACCGCATGATGATGCGTGTCCTGCACCGTGATGCGCGGCTTCGGCACGGGAATCGCGTCGACCTGGCCGAGTTGGCGCGCCCGACACGATCGATCAACCGGACATCGATCACACGCTGGCGACTTTGGCGTACATACGGTTGCCCCGAACTCCATCAGTCCTTCGTTGAACGTGCCGGGCTGATGGGCGATCGCAACCAGCGTTTCAGCCAGCGACCAGACCCAGCGCTGGGATTCGGATTCCGTCATCGGCGCATCAAACGCATCGAACCGTGCGAGCACGCGAAACACATTGCCATCGACGATCGGTGCGGCCGCGCCGAACACGATGGACGCGATGGCACCGGCGGTGTATCGCCCGACACCGGGCAACGATTGCAAGGCATCAGGCGATGCCGGAACCTGACCTCCATGGTCGGCCATGATCTGCTTCGCTGCGGCATGGAGAAGCCTGGCGCGGCGGTAATACCCGAGTCCTTGCCAGAGCGCCAGCACGTCCTGTTCATTCGCGTCTGCGAGCGCAGCGACGGTCGGGAATCGCGCCATGAACGCCGTGAAACGCTCGACGACCCGTGCGACCTGCGTCTGCTGCAGCATCGCTTCGGACACGAGCCCGGTATAGCCGGTGCGCTGATATCGCCATGGCAGATCGCGAGCTTCGTGCTCGAACCACGCGGTGATCGCCTTGACGAAGGCGTCACGTCGACTCATATGGTTGCGGTCTCCAGCACGGTGTTGACCGCTTTCTTGACGGTCGTCCACGACGCGTTCGGAGCCTTGTTCACCGTCATCCAATCGCCGTTGAAGAAGAGTGTCGTGATCGGCGCCGCCGCAAAGAGCTTCTGCGCCAACACGTGATCCGCAGCCATATCCGAACTGAGGAAACTCTGCGGTCCCGCACTGATGGGCGGTTCCAGCCAGCACTTCAATGCGTTCGGATTCGGCGTCGGTTCGTACCGCGTGATCGTGTAGGCCATGGCTCATTCCTCGCGGCGACGCCGCGGATCCCGATCGCATCGTATAGGACAGAATCGCCGACCGTTCGTCAGACACCCTGCCATTCACTGTATGACGCCGCGTGCCAACCCGGCCCCGGCTTCCTCACCTGTGCAGGGGAATCTTAGTAGGTCACTCAATCGCCGCACATGGCGTCCGTATATTTGCGGGGATAACGGCAGACGCATCTGGAGCGTGCTCCGGGGGTTTCCTGATGGATGATTCAACACACGACAACCTGAATCGATGCGCTGAAGCTGTTGTCGATCGCCTGGGGCGGGCACTCGCGTTGCCGGCCTGCTCACTGACCAAGGTCCACTGCCTGCTCGAAGGCCTTCTGGACGCCATTGAGCGAGCACCACTCGTGGTCGTGTCTTGCTGGACGATCACGCCCGACGATCAGGTTCGCGCGCATAGCGGGCTGGCCGTTCCGGGCCACAAGTTCGCTGCAGACGACCTCGATGCCCTGCTTTCCCAGGAGGCGGCGGACGCGGCGATACCGATCGTCCATGCCGTGCTCCCGCAGCTCCGCAACGCACCGGGGATTCCCGTGACCTGGAAGGCAAGCGCGTGCTATCCCGATGCACGCTGGTACGAATCGACGCTCTATGCCCAGTTCTACAAGCCACTCGAGTGCGATGATGCGTTCAGCATGGCATGGCTGGTGAATTCCAGCACGATCATGAACGCTCGCATTTTCCGGCAAACCGGCTCGACGCCGTTTACCCCACACGAGTGCACGATGGCATCGCTGTTCTTCCGGGCGTTGATTCCCTTCGTCACGCCGGCAACGTTGGCGGAACAGGGTGACGCGGTACACGATCTGCTGACGGTCGCACAACAACAGGTCCTTCACCTCGCGCTGACCGGCATCAGCGAGCGCGATATCGCTGGCAAACTCCACCGCAGCCAACACACGGTGCACTCCCATCTCAAGGAGATCTACCGTCGATTCAACGTTGGCAGCCGGCCTGAGTTGATGGCACTGTTCATTGATCATGCCGCCATTGCGCGCCGCAGTGTCGTTGATGGCGCGATCGAACGCCTGCGACCGCCCCAACACACGCTGTCTCCCATCGCGGTGATGCCGTCGCCGTCCTGAAGCGAGGCGAGCTTATCGGACCGGTCTGACGTCAGGATGGCGAAGCCCGCGAACGCCGGCAATGCGTTCAGATCGCTGAACCGACCGAAATCTGCTGAACGCGATAAATACCGTTGAAACAACCTAACCAACTGCCTTCAATAGACTTGGGAGATCACTGCATCTCCTTTGAGGGAGAGCGGAGCGCCGTGGCGCCTCCGGTCGACAGGTCCGTGGAACGGACCGTTTGCGTTGGTGCGACTTGCACCATTTCCCACAACGCTCTCAAAGGACGAGGCAGAAATGAAGACAACAACGATTCTGAGTGTGGCTCTCATCGGGCTGCTCGGCACCGCCGCTCAGGCGGGCATGACCACCTTCACCGCAGACATCGAGAATTTCGGTGCAAGCGATCCGGACGGCGTGGCATCGAGCCCCGAAGTGATCTTCGAAACGACGTTCGCGCTCGGTGCGATCGATTCCATCGATGGTTTCTCGGTCGATCTGGCGCACAGCTTTCTGAGCGACATGGATATGCGCCTCATCGCGCCGGACGGTGCAGAGTTCATCTTTGCCGTCGGCCAGGCCGGCGGTGCGTTCCCTGACTTCAGTGGTGGATTTGACGGCGCTGATCTCGGCGACGGCGGATCCCTGCTTGCTGGCGTTGCGACCTACAACTTCGCCGAAGCAGGCGATGCATGGAACGATGCCAATGGCGTCACCGTGCCGACCGCGGGTGGTACGTTCGCGGCCGTGCAGTGGCAGTCCGGCGGCTGGGCCGCGGGTGACTGGACGCTGACCATCATCGACGCCTGGGACTCACTGGACGACGGTGCACTCGGTTCCATGACCGTCTCGTACACCGATGCGATTCCCACGCCCGGCGCACTCGCGATGCTCGGCATGGCCGGCTTGGCTGGACGTCGACGTCGTCGCGCCTGAGTGACGCGGCATCGACAACCCATGTGAACACTCCAACGCGGCCTTCCATTTCGGATGGTCGCGTTCACGTGCGCGGTCAGAACAGCATGCGGGTTCGAATCGTGCCGTCGATCACCC
>JBCCFX010000077.1:0-15866 GCA_039029515.1 Planctomycetota bacterium | reverse complement strand
CCGCCACCGGCGCATGGCAGTCCGCGCCAAGTGCGCGCGCCACGGTTCGTTCAGCCAGTGTTGTGCGTAACGTGGTGGATTTGACGCAATGACTGCGACGCTCCGTTCCGACGATCCGCTTTTCATTGATCTTCTCGGTCCCGATGGGATTCCGGGTACGGGCGATGAAGATCTCACGCTCCATTCCGATTCGCCGTATGTCAATTTCGGTGTCGATGTGGAACGAGCAGACGACGAGCAGCGCGATGCTCAACAACGGCCTCGAGTGCAGCAATGCAGCATTGATCTGGGTGGACTCGAATCGGATGCGATTGGCCCAGATTGCAACCAGAATGGACTGTCGGATGCGTGCGAGGCGCAGGAGCCAGACGAAGACTGCAACGGGAATGGGCTTCCAGATTCATGCGATGCCGACAGTGGCGTCATGGAAGACTGCGATAGAAACGGGGTCCCGGATGCATGTGACATTCTGAACGATCCAGCGCTCGATTGTGACAACAACATGGCTCTGGATTGCTGTGAGATTGAGGATGTGCCGGGCCTCGATTGCTCCGGCAATGGCGTGTTGGATCGATGTGAGTTCAGTTCTGAGGCTGTGATTCCATCGGCATTTGCGCCTATCCCGTTCTTCGAGGATGTTGATTATGAGTTTGAGCTCCCGTTCGCCGTCGATAGCGACGTGACGATTACGGTCCGCGCCGTGGCGAATCTCGAGTCCACGTTCTCGCGAATCTTCGTGCGCGTTCAAGGCCAGAATATGTTCACGGCGTTTACAGAGAATGAAGACTGGAGCAACTGCAACGGAGACGTTCCCGCAGTCACCAGTGGTGTTGTGCCGTTCGAAGTCTGGAATGATCTTGTGCTCGGGAATCAGGCGGTCGTAACCTTGTTCTCTGCCGCTGATTCGTGCTCGTCGCTGACCAACATCGCCGCCGTCGAACTGTCGTACCTGACCATCGATGGTTTTGCTGACTTCAACGGGAATGGAATCGCCGACGAATGTGAGTGCATGGCGGACATTGCACCACCGGGAGGCAATGGAGAGGTCAACGTGGACGATCTCCTCGAAGTCATCATTGGCTTTGGTTTCTGTTCATTCCCGCCATGTTCAAGTGACGTCAATCAGAATCTTGTGACCGATATCGACGATGTGCTGCAGGTCATTCTGGAGTTTGGGCCATGCGAATCCGATTAGGCCGTGATTCCATGCTGTTGGCGTGCGTCATGACCCTTTCGTGTCTTGTCACGAACGTACCTGCGCACAGTACGACGGTTGTTATACATGTCGATGCCAGCGCACCGGCGGACGGCGATGGCACCTCGTGGACGACTGCGTTCGCATCGCTGTCCGAGGCGCTTGAGCAGCAGAATGACCATCCGGGACGGACAGTTGAGTACCGGATTGCTGGCGGTGTGTATGTGCCCGAAGGCCTGACGACGAAAGCAACGTTCTTGTTCGGCGGCCCCGGAGCGCTTCGAGGCGGTTTTGCGGGATTAGCCGGCAACAACCCCGATGAACAGGATTGGAATCGGTGGCCAACGATTCTCAGTGGCGACCGGAATGGCGACGACCAAATTGCACCGGATGCATTCGACGACAATGCATTGACGGTCATAACCGCCCAGTCGGGCGGCCACATTCTGATGGAAGGTCTTGTCATCGAGAGCGGCCGTTCGGTCAGTGTCTCCGGCGGGACACAATTTCGCTCCGGTGGCGGCCTCTTTGGATTGACGGTCCCGATCACGATTCAAGATTGCGTCTTTCGTGACAATTCGGCGCTCGCAAGTGGTGGCGCGGTGTACTTTGTCTCGAGTTCTGCCGACGCACCTCTGATCGTCGAGCGCACGGTCTTTGAGTCAAATCACGCGGCCGAAGGCGTCACCAGTTTCCCCGGCGGCGGCGCGGTCACCGCAGTTGGTGCTCACAGCTTCGTGGATTGCACATTTCGCGGCAACACGTCCGTCGATAGAGGCGGTGCGGTATACGTCGGTGGATTCAATACACAGTCTTCATACGTTGGATGCGAATTCGCTGAGAATCATGCCGCGACCGGCGGTGGCCTTTTCGTTCTTGGTTCGATGGTTGATATTGATGAATGTGCATTCATTGGTAATACCGCCGATGATGCCGGAGGGGGAATTGGTTTCGACGGGTCGGTCGGCGGCTTGATGGTCGCGTCATCAACCTTTCAGTTTAATACCGCCGAGCGTGGCGCTGGTCTCGGCGGAACGCTGATTGGTTTTGTTGAGGTGTCAGGAAGCACGTTCGAAGACAATCTCGCGACAAATGGCGGTGCCATTGGGATTGATCAGACTCCGAGTGTGGCGCTGCTTGAAGTCGACACAACCGAATTCACATCCAATGTGGCCACGCTTCGCGGCGGTGGTGTGTATTCGACCGTTTCCGCGCAGTTCGTCTCATGCACATTCGACAACAATGTCACGTTTGGTGATGGGGGCGGCGCGTATCTGTTTGACCAGAGTTTCGTGCGCGTTGAGTCTTGTTCAATCGTCAACAACAGTGCCGCTGCAACCGGTGGAGGCTTGTTTGTCGCCGGTTCGGGAATCACCGTCGTTGACACGGCATTCGGCAGCAATTCGGCCGTCCAGCGTGGTGGTGGTCTGCATGCAGTATCGGCACAGAACGTGCAGCTCGAAGACCTCGCGTTCGTCGGAAACACGTGTGATGTATTTGGTGGAGGCATCGCAGCCCTGCAGTCGCAACTCAGTCTGCGCGCTGTGACGGCCGCGGACAATGACGCTGCGCACGGCGGCGGTGTCAGTCTTGAATCCAGTGAGATGGACGGCGTGCAACTAACATTGGAGGCGAATACAGCCATTCGAGGCGGTGGACTGTACGCCGACAGCAGTAATTTCATTGTGGGCGCATCTGAGATCTGCTCGAACATCGCCGGGGTCGCGGGCGGCGGCGTGATGCTGGATGGCATCTCCAATGGTCAGTTCGTGAGCGTGCTGATGGCAACCAATGCGTCCGATGCAGATGCGGGTGGCATACGTGTGGACTCCAATGCAACGCTTCGTGTCAGTGGCTGTACCGTGACCAACAATAGCGCCGGGATCAACGTTGGCGGCATCGATCACTCGAGTCAGGGTGAAGTACGAATCGACAATTCGATTCTCTGGGACAACACAGATCAGCGCGGGGGCACAAGAGCCGCCCAGTTCAGCGTGCGTGCGGATGGACCGGCTCGCATCGCGTTCTCGTGCGGGAATCAGTTTGGAGGTCTTCCCGTCGAGATTGCGGCGCCAGGCAACATCGAAACTGATCCGGTGTTCATTGACCCCAGCGGCGATGACCAGGTGCCTGGAACGGCAGACGATGACTTTCGTCTCTCATTTGGTTCGCCTTGCATTGATGCCGGATCGAACATCGAGCTCTTGCGCGATGTGTTGGATGTTGATGATGATCTGGACGTTCTCGAAGCCTGGCCATTCGATCGGCGCTTGAATCCGCGCCAAGTGATGGTCGAATTCGATCGTGGCGGTCCCAGTGACGAGCGCGTTGCGGTTGTCGACATGGGAAGTGATGAGTTCAACGGGCCATCGGTCGAATCACTGTTCGGCAAGGACCTTCCGTGGTCATCCCCCGAGACCTGGTCTGAGGACATCATTCCCAACGAACTCACCGATGTCACCATCACGTCCTCAGTCACGATCGGTTCAATGAACATGATGGCGCGAGATGTTGTGGTTGCCGCTGGCGCACGGCTCACGATCGAGCAGGGAAGTCTGAGCTGCCAGTCTCTGGTGGTGAACGAAGGTGGCGAACTCCGCATGCTGTCACCTGTTTCGGTTCTGAATGTCGGTGATCTGATTGCTGACAGCGCCGCACTTGTGTGGGAGGGTGGGACGATTGACATCGGGCCGGACGGACTGTGGGCCGCCAATGGGCCGATTCAAGTCGGTGGCGAACACGCCGCAACGCTTATCCTGCAGCGCGAGAGCCAGGTCATGACTTCATTGGTCACGGTCGCCGCGAACGGTGAACTGACGGGCCGCGGGACGATCAGTGGCGACGTCGTCAACGAAGGCGTGTTGCGACCAGGACTTCCGTTGGGCGCTCTTGACATCGGCGGTCATCTGACGCAATCGTCAACGGGGCTTCTTGATCTGCGCATACAGATGCTGAGCGCGGCAGGATTTTCGGGTCGCCTACTCGTCGGTGATCTCATTGAGCTCTCGGGTACCGTCACCGTGCGACCCATCACCGGATTCACACTTGATTTCGGCTCATCCGTCACCATGCTCTCGGGTGCTTTGCTCACGACAGATGCGCTGGTGCTCAACATCTCGGCGCTCGGGGACGTCGCCGAATTGAATGTGATGGTCGAAGACGATCGAATTGATGTTGTGCTCTTGCCTCCCCATCCCCGTTTGTATGTCAACCCGCAGGCCGGCGCAGGCGGCATCGGGACGGGATGGAGTTCGCCGCTCAACTCGCTCCAGGAAGCGCTTGATCGTGTTGAGACGCTTGGGGCGCCAATCAATGAGATCTGGGTGACGGCAGGGACGTTTGTTCCGTCAATAGCGCCCAATGGTCCGCCGGCCAATCGGCGATTTACGCTACCACCCAACGTTTCGCTCATTGGCGGTTTCGTTGGTTCTGAGCAGTCGCCGGACGACCGAACGTTTGCAGACGGTCGAACCGTCATTTCGGGCGACATGAACGGTGATGATCTTCCGGGGTTCGTGAATCGCAGTGACAATGTCAACACGCTGATACTCGCATTCGAATCAGATCAAGCGATCACGCTCGACGGCTTTCGATTCCGCGGGGTCAACCCCACGCCAGGTGGATCGTCGGCCAACGCGGTCTGGTGCAACATTCAACAAGACGTGACCATTCGAAACTGCGAATTCGTTGACAACGCAGTCGTCAATGGAAGCCTCCGCGTCTCAACGTCACAAGCGCTCGTTGAGGATTGTGTCTTTGAGTTCAATACCGGCACAATTCCTGGCATCAATATGGCCGCAGATTCGGCAACAATCCTGAACGGCATCATTCGGAACAATGCTGCGACGGCGTCCTTCAGTACGATCTGCTCGATCGCGGTCAGTGGAATTGTGGGTGAAATCGTCATGGATGGCACCGTGTTCACCGACAACTCCGTTGGGAATCGTCAGGTCGCGGCGCTGAGCGGTGGCGATGTCAGCGTGAACAACACGGCCTTTACGAACAATGCGGGGCAGGCATTGCGCGTTTCAAGCTCGGGATTCGTCGGGACGAACCTGCTTTTCGAAGCCAACGAATCCAGTTTGTCGGGGGCCGCAATCGAGTTTCTATTCGATTCCGTCTACTCGATCCACGACAGCATCTTTCGATCAAATCGTACCGTTGAGGACGATGACGTTGGGGGCGCGATCTATGCTCGGGACAGTGTCGGAACGCTTCACGATTGCACGTTTGAATTGAACACGGCGTGGAGGGGCGGCGCAATCTATGTGCGCAACGGCGGCGGATCACTTCATGGTTGCACGTTTGAGACCAACGAGTCCTCCACGGGAGGCGCGATTTTCGCTGAAGGCATTGACTTGGTGATTGCCGATTCCTGGTTCGTGGACAATCGTGCGCTTCGGGATGCCGGTGCAATCCTCTCGACATCATGGCTTGACATTCCCGGCAGCGCCTCAATCACAGACACACGATTCGAGGCCAATCTCGCCGGGCAGTCGATTGGCGCCCTCGTCATGGATGGTGAGCAGAACCACGTCGAGCGGTGCCATTTTGAGTCGAATTCCGCGGTGATCGGCCGCGCCGCCGTGGAAGCAACGAACACGACATTCCTCGACTGTGAGTTCATCGCCAACACGACATTTCTCAGTGGTGGTGCGCTGCATGTACACGGATCGTCAGAGGTGCTGCGATGTCGTTTCGAGCAGAATTTTGCGCGTCGGGATTCTGCCCTCCGCGTTGACGATGTGTGTACCGTCCGCAATTCACTGTTCGCATTCAATACGGCAACGCTCAATGCGTCGGCAATTGGTGTCAGTCCTGGTGCGCACCTCAATCTCACATCCAGCACGGTCGTCGGTCATGCCGTGGTGCAAAGTGTTGGCGCTGCGATTGAAACCGTAGGCCAGATCAATGAAGCACCGAGTACGATCGTCATTGAGGGCTCAATTCTCTGGAACAATCAGGACGTCACGAGCATCAGTGAGTCGACACAGGTTCTCGTCAATGCTGTGTCAGCGATCGACATTTCGTATACATGCGTAGACGGACTCGACCAGTTTGCGGGGAATTTCAATCTCGATGACGATCCCTTATTCGAGAGTGTCACCGGAGACAATGATGACGCTGGCATGCGAGAAGACTTTCGCTTGCGCGCCGATTCTCCGTTGATCAATGCCGGTCGACTGCAGCGCGAGGGTGGCACACCGATGCTGGATCTTGATGGTTCGCCCCGGATCTCCAACTGCCGAATCGATCTTGGCGCGTTTGAGACGGCCGTCGACGGTCTGGTCGACGACTGCAATGGAAATGGATTCGAAGATCCGTGTGAGATCCTCGCTTCTTTCAGTTCAGACTGCAATATGAACGCAATCCCCGATGATTGTGAGTTCGACACCGCAATGTTCGGTGATTGCAACGACAACGGTTTTCCCGATAGTTGCGAGACAGAACGTGGTTGCGCGGCCGATTGCAATCGAAACGGAATTCCCGATGTATGCGATGTGGCAAGCGCTCGTGACGGTGATTGCAATCTGAATGGCATTCCCGATTCCTGCGATCTTTCGGGTGACCGATCCCTTGTGGGCGGACCACTGATGCCGGTCATCGAGGACTCATCGTTGTTTGCCGAGATCGATCTCTCGCAGTCAGTAACCGGTGACATCGAAGTCACGATCAAAGTTCTTTCGCGACTCGATACCACACAGCGAGGCGTTCGACTCATTGCCGAGGATGCACTCATCACCAATTACTTTGTGGACTCGGGAGAAGCCTGCCCGATCGGCCCACAGCATGCTGTGGCAATCATCGCTCGGGACGACATTGTCGATCTGAATGGCGATGGTGTATTCACGATCGAGGCGCGCGCGTTTGGCGATGTGGACGAGTGTGATGGGTCGGTGATGACTCTTGCCGTCGACTACACGGTCGAGCCAACACTCACTGATGACGATGGGGATTCACATCCCGATGATTGCGATGACATGGCGTGCCCGGCAGACTGTGTGCCGGCTGGAGGCGATGGCGTGGTCGATGTGGATGAGTTGCTTGCGATCATTCTGGCATTCGGCTCCAGCGAACTGGTCTGTGATGTAGCCCCTCCGGGCGGTGACGGTGTGATCAATATTTCTGATCTGATCGTCGCGATCAATGGTCTGGGGGAATGCCCATGATGTTGACACCAGTTCTTCTTGCTCTGATGACGAGTCCGCCGGACATTCTCGAGATCGACTACACGAATGGTGTGTGCGCTGACACGGCCGACGTGATTCTTGCCGGCGATATCGTCTTTCGGTTTCAACAAGTTGCAAACGCTGGCGACGTATCCGGCAATGGTGAAGATGATCTGGCGATCGTGGGTCAGTACCGCGACGTCCTGAATCCGCAGGGATCCTTCCTGCCGAACTACGGCCGCGTTGAAGTCATTGAGGTTGCCAGTCAGGACGTAGTGTGGGCGATCACGGGTTCGATCGACTCGATTGTCGGATCAGCCGGCGTTGCAGGCGCGGCTGACGTTGATGGTGATGGATTTGGAGATCTCCTTGTGGGCGAGTCTGGTGTGCCTGGGGTTGCGCAGGTGCATGTGTATTCCGGATTCGCCGGCACGATTCTGCGCACGTACATCCCCGACGATGTTCAGTTTGAGATTCGACAGGTCGGCGATATGGATGGCGATGGTCTTCGCGATCACGGCATCATCTATCGCGATTGCGCTGAGATATTGTCAGCCGCGACGGGTGAACAATTGTTCTTCTTCCTGGGATGCTGCGGGGGGCCAGTCTACGCCAGTGGAGATGCCGGCGACGTCAATGATGATGGCTTCGATGACTTCATGATCCGCGGTCGTCAGGCGGCGACGTTCTCTGACTGGGTCTTTGTGCGGAGCGGCATCGACGGTACGCCGTTGTGTATGTACTCACCGGTCCAGAATTCTGCGCAGTTCGGTTCATCGGTCACCGGCCTTGGCGATCTTGATGGCGATGGCCTCAGCGACGTTGCGATCGCAACGCGCGAGGCGGACTTTCTCGCGTCAAATTCTGGCCGAATTGACATCTACAGCAGTTGCCAGAGCCGGAAGATCCGTGTTCATGCGCCTTCGGTGTCAATACGGTTTCCCGACGAGGTCCTGCCGCTCATCGATCTGAATCACGACGGCATCCCTGAGTATGCAGCGCACCACCGGCCCGGGCAGCAGTATCGACTGTATGTATTCGACGGCGCGACCGGGATCCAGATTGAGCATTGGTTTGGTGAAGACTCGACTGATCTCTTCGGCAAGCACACCATCGCCATGGATATGAACGCTGATGGCGATCCCGACATCGTCACGACCTCAAGCGGTACCGATGGATACGGCCGCATCTATGTCTTCCTCGCGCCAGACGGTGGCTTTGGTGCAGAACTCCATCGCGTGCGAACCATGTCGCCGGGTCTTGGACCTTCGCAGTGGGTTGAGTTAATCCGCAACGGAATGTCCGGTGGGTTCTTGCCTGGAATTGGTGTGCACGAGAAGACCCTCGGTCCGTAGGTACGAATGACCGGGCGCGCCATCGGGCGCGGGTCACCGCCGAACCATGCATATCAGGTCACATGCACACACGTGTGGCGTCACAGGTGAGCGAAAATCGCATGGGCATTGAGGCATGAGAAAACCCTGTTCTCAACCCCGTCTACAATGGAGCGCAGCACGCCGGGCCTGTGGCGAAACTGGCAGACGCAGCGGACTTAAAATCCGCTTCACCGTAAGGTGAGTGTGGGTTCGAATCCCACCGGGCCCATTGGAGGAGCAGTCAGCGCTCAGCCGTCGACGGTCGTGTCGTATCGAACGCCGTCTGGCACCGGAACCGCAACATTGACGGTTGTCCCATGATCGCCCGCAGTACGTTGGCTCGAATCGACCGCCACGAACGCGGTGTAGGCGCTCATCAATCCGTAGGACAGCGCGGTCTCCTGAATCTCGCGGTCCCAGCGACTGCTCGGTCGAACGATGTTCTCGAATGCGCAGTCGGTAATTCGGCTTCGCGCCCATACGGATGGGAGTGCGGCATGTGTGTCACCGTCCGATTGCATGTCAAGCGGAACTTCAACCGTCAGATCGCGGCCATTCGCCACGCCATGGACGAGGACAGTCCCGGAGCGATCACCGTTGAATCGCCCAGTCAGTGTCACCGGTCGACCGACAAATACATCGGGCATCGTTCGTGGGTACACGTCGAATGCGTTGAGTTGCGCCCAGTCAATCGTGACATCGACCATGGCGGGATGGCTCACACGATCCATGTAGGCATCCATGACATCACTCGCACGATCATTCAGGCTGACATACGCAACTGCGCCGCGACCCATGAAGGCAAGACTGCTGAGCAGATGACGATTCGGCGATGAGCCGACCCCGAAACTAAAAATCCTGCTTGCCCCGAGCTTGTCCTCGACCGCCGAGAGGATCTCACGCTCGTTGCCGATAAACCCATCCGTGAGAAATGCCACCGTGCGCAATCGCTGCTCATCGTGCGGGAAATCCAGCGCAGCGCGAATACCCTCGATCATCATGGTTCCGCCGCCACCATCGAGCGTGTTCAGGTACGAACGGGCCTTGCGCACATTCCTTGGTGTCGCAGGTAACGGAGCACGTCCGAGCTGCGATGCATTGTCTGAGAATCGAATGATCTGGAACGTGTCATTCGGCCGCATCCGGCCGAGTGCATGTCGAATAGCGTCCTTGGCCTGTCGAATTGGTGCGCCGCTCATGCTGCCGGAACAATCGATGACGAAGATCATCTCCATCGGCGCGCGTACTAGCTGCGTCAGATCACGTGGAGGATAGACGGTCAATGTGAAGTAGCCGCCGTTGCTGTCGGTGTGCGTCACCAGGCCAGACTTGATTGAGTCGCCGGCCACACGATATCGCAATACAAAGTCACGATTGGCGATCGTTGATTCGTCCTCCAGGCGAACGTTTGCACGACGTCCATCAGACCGTTGGACGTCAATCCGATGGTTGACGCTCTCGATCTCTTCGATCATGACGCCAGCGTCAATCGCAACATGCACACTGATGTCGTGTCCGCTTCGTTCACCAGGCTTCAGGTACTGAATCTCGGTTGATTGGCCGGATGAACCATGCGCACCCCTGGCTACAGCACCGATGCCGTCGGTGGTTCCCGGAGGATTGAAACGCGGGCCGACGACCATCGGGAACACGAATTCATGCCAGCCATCGACATACGGCACCGTGTGAAAGTATGTGATCTCGATATCGATATGATTGAACGGCTCGATGTTGGCCACCGATTGGGTGAACACGTTGGGGCGTTCCTGTGTCATCAGGGCGGCTCGATATCCCTGATTGCGTGCCTGCGTATAGATAGCTTCAGCTTCTTCACGTTCCCGGATGATCCCGCGAATACGGCGTTCACCAATCGTCATGATGAACTCGTTGATCGCCGCATTCTCCGGCAACGGAAACGTGTAGATCGCTTCGATCTTCTCTGCGTATGGATTCGAGAACTGCTGGATCACGCCGACTGTGGCAATCGTGCCGGCGATCGACGCATCAACCGCGGTGTGCTCGAGCGGCAGCACCGCAGTGTCGCCTGAGTCTGAGTGCTTTGCATGAAGCGCGCCAGTGCCGGCCCATTCCTCATAAGACGTCGGAGTCGACTCTTCATCGAGCATGGGGCGTGCGTTGGCGGTCATGACACCGTCGTCCGCATATCGTTCGATGACCCAGACTTCTTCGGGCATCGCCGCCTCCATGTGCGCTGAAGGCGCTTCGGCGGTCGCAGGTGCCATCGAGTACGAGTACGCAGGATACGATTCGGAACCGCAGCCATTCACCACCGTCAACAGCACGATCAGGCACGTGGTCATCACGCCACACATCAACATTCGCCACATCACGGTGCAGCTCCTTCCACGAGTTCAAATCGAATTGGAATCTCTTGGCCGTCCGCAGAGGCGGCGGTCTCGTGACTGACATTCCAGCCCATCGCGTCATCGCGCGTCATGACGTGCAGCCGTGCGAGGCGTGTGCGTCCCGAGGGTAAGTCACTGTCAAGACTGAACGCAGCAAGAATGACGCGGTCATTCGTGAGTGCGGCCGGATCGTAGTATGGCGGTAATCGAAAGGCCGGGTGATCGCCACCTTCGATGCCAACGATCGTCCATGAGCGGTCGACGGCTTCAATGTCCAATTGGTATGCGGCGATGTGCGTCTCGCCGGCTTCGACGTACACATCAATCCATGCAAACGTCGCGTCGTGCGATGTTGCGTTCCCAACCGGAGGCCCTGCATACGCACCCAGCGCGACACAGACGCCGGCAATGACAAGAAGCGTGAGTGCCATCGTGTTCATACGGCGAGGCATCAAGCACCACCTTCCAGGCGTACTGCGGCCATCGCCAGCGCATCCACGTCGGCATGATCGACCCGACCATCGTCGTTGTGGTCCCAGCGCTCTGTGGTTTCAGCATCCGTGGCAAGGCGACGAGCCAGCGCGAAAGCATCGTGAATCGTTGGCTTCGATGCCGCCTGTGCATTGTTCTGTTGCGAGGTCGTTGCGCGCTGCACACTTGCCCACGGCTGGACGAGGAGGACCATAAGGAGGACTGCGGCGGCGAGTAGCGGGCCTCCAACAATCCAGCGCCGGCGCCGCTGCAACGCATTGAAATGGCGACGTGATGCCGCTTGCATCGATTCCGATGCCGACGCCGGGAATGTGGGCGCATCCATCGCTCTCGAGCGGATGAACGTTGCCAGCCGGTCCGGGACCACGGGATCATCGGGGGCGTCGTCGTTCGGGGTTCTATCATCGAATGGGCACATGTCTGCCAGTGCAGCGCATGACGGGCCCGAATCGTTCACGCATTCCGTGAAGAATTTCGAATTGGTTACGCAAACAGGTCTGAGGTGCGTGGATCAGCCCTGAGGCGGGTCAGGGCACCGTGAAGGCGTGACTTGGCCGTCCCCTCAGGAATGCTCAGTGCGGTTGCAATCTCGCTCATGGTCATCGAGTCGATGACGCGCATAAGCAGGACCTCGCGCTGCCCCGCGCTGAGCGCGTCAAGAAGGTGCTCAAGCTCGTCGCTCCTCGCGGTGTGTGCTTCGTCTTCTTCGTGCGCCCGATGGTGCTCGGTGGCCGCCTCTCGAGCCAACTGTTCGCGGGCAAGGCGACGGTGCCCATCCATGGCCACGCTCCGAATGATGGGGTAGAGGTACGTGGTGAAGCGCGATCGAAGCTCAAGTCCGGGGAACTGCTGAAGGACGTAAAGAAACGTCTCCTGGACGACATCGAGCGCATCACTCGCCTCGCCGGTGAACCGGAATGCGACTCGATATGCCCAGGTTCGGTGCCGGTCGTAGAGCGCATCGAATGCCTGTGCGTCCCCGGCGTTCGCGCCAGCGACGAGTTCGACATCTGTTGGTCGATTGTGCCCGGTCACGTCAACACCTTGACAATGCACGTGCGTGCGTGTCAAGGGAAATTAGGAGACACAAACAAAATGGCGATGGCTTAGCGTGCCGAATTCGCCGGCTGTCGAGCGGCGAGGTCCAGCAACTGCAGCAGTCGAAGCTGACCATCGCGCCGATCCAGATTGCCCTCGTGGTACGCGGTCAGCATCGATGCCAACGTCGCGTTGAAGCGCGATGCGAGCACATCATCGGGATACACACGCAAAACTTCGCCAAACGCCGTCGCAGGCAGGGTGCTCATCAACGTCGCGCCGCTCGTCGGACCATCGATGTACGTCGTGTATTGATCCAGCGTTGACGTCATGGTGTCACGCAACGATGCCGCCAGCGCACCGATCACCATTTCATTGTCAGTCATGCCGCGCTGATACATCGCAACGAGCAAGCGAACATCGTCCGGCATCGACGTCGAGAACTGCGTCATCGGATTCGGCACCATGCTGTACGACCACACGAGCTTGGGCGTCGCATCCATCGTGTCCAGTGACAACTGTTCGATCAGCACACGTGCGGTACCCTCGGCAAGCTGGAACGCATCCGGTGCGCCTGTGCGCTCCGATCGCAGCATCCACGCCACAGCCATGCCAGAGCACACGCTCGTTACCGCGACATCGTCATGAGCGTATTCGGAGAACCGGTAGATGCCGCGCGGCGGTTCATCGCCTTCGGACACGACGCGAAATGCGCCGCCCCACGAATCGAGAATCGCATCCATTCGATCGTGCGCTGCGCGGATGCGATTGCGATGATCGCTTGTCAGCACGTATTCCTCATTCATCGCGCCGAGCGCGTGTTCGAGCGCAATCAGCATGCGCGCGGTCTGCTCGGCGTACCGCGCATCGCGCGGATTGATCGTTCCATCACCGCCAACATCCAATTCTGCGCCGGGTCCCCAGCCCAACACCATGCGATCGCTGGCTGAAGCATCGAGCGTGCGCTCAATGGCATCCAGCATCAGGTCAAGCCATGACTGACGCACGGAGGTTTCATCGCCACGATCGCGGGATATGCGTAAGTGACTCGATGCGCTTTCGAATGCCGGCCACATCGAGGCCAGCACATCCGGCGATGTGTCATCATCCGCAGCGAGTCTCATGTGGTCTTCAAGGAGTTCGGTCCAGGCATCGAGGCATGCGTCGATATCGCGGCGCTGAGCGAGTACCGAGCGATCGAACGGCAATGGCATCGGTGTGGAATGCTGCGTCCAGTCGGTCATCTCCGCGCGGATCGGGAGCAGAAGTCGACCGTTCGGCTGGTGGGATCGAATCGACACCATGCCGCGCTGCATGCCTTCGAAGTGATACGCACTGAGGTACACGACCGCGCCGCCATCACGACCCAACGCGAGTTGCGCTTCGCGCACCACAGGATTGTTGAGCCAGTTGTATGCGCCGTAGATGCGTTCTGACTCGATCAGCGAGCGCAGTCGTTCCGGTGCCGGCGTCTGGCTGTCCAGAAACTCACCTTGCACATCAAACGCGATGTTCGCCTGCGGGTCCATCACCATGCCGGCGGCCCAGACCTGCTGATGCTCGTTGTGGAACGGCAGTTGAAGATCGTCCTGCGTCCAGCCGTGCGGAGAGTAGCGCCACGTGAACCCGCGGATGCGCGCGGTGATGTCCTGGCACTCCAGGAGGATGGTCAGCGCGCCGGTGTACGTCGCGGTGTCGCCGGTTCGTTGTTCGAGGAGTTCACGGCCAGTGGCGCACGTTGTGTCGTTCGGGCCAAATTCAAGCGAGCCATGGACGAGCTGCATGGTGTTCAGCGCGCGAAGCTGTGTCGCATCGGCGTTGGGAAACGTCTGTGTGAGTCGTTCCTGCTGTGCAGCGAAGTGCTCATCAAGGCGATCGAGGAGGTACGACGCGAACGCGGTGCGATCCTCGGGTGCATCATCCGCGGTGACCCAGTCGGCGAGGACATTCCTGTACGCCGTGGCGAAGACGGTGAAGGTCTCCACGGTGTTGAAGTTCAGGGCGTCGTGCCAGTCCGTGGGGATCGCGTTGAGGTACTCCCGGCGAGGACTGACCGCGATGCGTCGGGCATCGGTTGCATAGGGCGGTTGTTCGCCAGTCCACGTGAGGCCGTTGACGGTGACCGGATCGACGTCGGGGGCCGATTCGACGATGGTCACGGGGCGGTCAGGATCTGGCGTGGAGGTGGCAGTGGGCGCGGGTGGCGACGACGGTTCGCAGCCCGTCAGCACGAGCGGGAGGGTGCTGAGGGCGAGAATGCTGGAAGTCACTGTCAATAAAGTGGTTGAGTTCCGCATGCCGTTCACGTAGACTATTCTACGGTGGGTTGGTGCCTGTGGTCACGAAAGTGCATCAAAGGGCCTCAGAAGCGATGAACACATCGCTCAGAAGAATCGTCATCGTCATAGACCAATCGCGAGCGTGATCGTCAGATCACGCCTGGGTCGCGTGCGTCCAAAGCGTCCGATAACCGTGCATGCGGTCGTCGAAGCACGTGCGATAACGTCCTTCTATGCAAGAAGTTCGGATTATTCGGGCATGGAAACGTGTCTGATGACGGGAATCCGTTCTCAGCAGTTGCCGCAGGGGTGTGGCGCGGCATGTTTGAGGAGATCGACGATCGGCACCGAGGCAGCAGATCGCGACCCACGCACGAAGAAAGACCTGTAGAAAAGGAAGCTGACATGAACGCACGAATGACTGCCTGCACTGTGATGGGTGGAGTCCTGCTCATGGCCGCGACGCAGGCCGAAGCCGGTGGGATCTACACCTATGACTCGGCCGCATCGTACCTCGGTATGGACGACAGTCCGTTTTCCGGCGCCATGGTAAACGAGGGCTCCTCGTTCTGGCTCGAAACGTTTGATGATGGCGTGCTGAACACGCCTGGCGTCTCCGCCACCGATGGCTATGTCCTTGGTGCCGGCCAATACACCGACTCCGTCGATGCCGATGGCAACGGCGTGATTGACGGTCTGGGCACGGGCGGCAGCTCGTGGCGCATCCGTCGTCCGGAAGAAGGCGGCCCCACGGTCACCTTCAGCTTCGACGCTGATGCTCTTGGTCAGCTTCCGACGTTCGCCGGCATCGTCTGGACGGACGGCAACGAAGAATCGCTCGTAAGCTTCGAAGCCTTCGATGCGAACAACAACTCGCTCGGCGTGATCTCGGGTTACGCGGGCAACGGCAACCATGCCGGTGACACGTCCGACGACACCTTCTTCGGCGT
>JBCCFX010000076.1:0-15892 GCA_039029515.1 Planctomycetota bacterium | reverse complement strand
GCCGACGTGCCGATCACAGGAACGCCGATACCGAAGGGGTTGAAATCAATGCCCGCGAACTGCTGGTCAGCCTGAGCGCCAGCGGCTTCGGTATCGAAGTCAACCAATGTCAGTGGAGGTGCAGCCGCGGTAAACGCCGGTTCATCGTTGTAAAACGTGAATGCGGCGTTGGCTGACACCGAAATTACGGCCAGTGGTGCTGCAAGGGCACACACGGTACGTAAGGACGAAGTCATAACTTTCTTCCTTCCAAACAATGCCAAGTTGTGGTGAACGCCACTTGGCGCTCTCTCTTCTCGAATGAAACTGTACCCCAGTCATAGAACCTGTCAACCGAGCAGGCCCCACATTCCACATGATGTGGATAACCCGCCAGCGGCGCACTATTTGCGCACGACCCGAACAGGCCTTATCGGTCCTGCCGGCCCGCTTCCGGGTTATCACACGTCCCCGCCAGACCCATCGCGAGGCGCAGATGGATCGCCCGGCCTCACACGTCCGTCACGGCTGCAACCACGTGGCGTCGAAACCACCGTCTCGCAAGACGAAGCGCACCCGGTGATTCCCATCGTGAGCAAGATGCAGCCAGTCGAATGAGGTCACCGTCGCTCGAAGGACCGTGAAGTTATCAACGCCGCGCATGGTCTCCTGCTCCGTCGGCGGGCGTGACTCAACGTCCACAGGCAGGTTCTTCGATCGTGTATCGCAGGGTTCCGTCGGCGCGTTCGGCGCGAGATAACACCGCCGGCTCCATAACGCGGTTTTCGCCCACGCATCCGATGCGATCGGGTCTGCATCGCCCTGATGAACATCCACCGTCGACATGGCACGCACCTGCACGCGCTCCGATGGGTCGTACCACGTCCATGCGGCATGCGGATTGGCTCGGAGCTGCGCGACCTTCGGCGCTCGCAGATCGGTATGACATCGAATCGTCCGTGATGCTCGATCAGCCCCGCGCAGTACCACGATCCGCGCATCGGGTATGCCCTCAGGCGTCACCGACGCGATGGTCGGCAGGTGGAACGCATGCCGGCGATCAGTCGAGCCGCATTCCAGGCGCATCCAGATGTCATCGAGGATGGCTTCAAATGACGTGGGCGGTGTGAGCATGCCACCATCGTACGCATTCGGTGTCGAGGCCGCGCCGATCAGGATGTCGTTGCAGTGGCAAGAAAGGCCTCGGCGGCGGCGAAGATATGCGCACGCCGTTCCTCCTTGAGCCGATCAAGCGTCCCCACCATCTGTGCCATTCGAGCCTGTGTCTTGAAGAACGATCGATTTGCATCGACGAACCGCCAATACAGACCGTCCATCACGTCAGTCCAGGAATACGCCACGCCGTCAAACAGCGTTGGTTGCTTTGGTTTCGCGTAGTCGCTCATCTTCAGGATGTAGTTGCTCCCGCAGATGTACGGCTTGGTTGAGAAGATGCCGCCGTCAGAGAAAATGCCCATACCAAAGACATTCGGCCCCATGACCCAGTCCGAGCTGTCAACGAACATCTCCATGAACCATCGATACGCCTCCTGCGGCTCGATCTCGCACAGCATCATAAGGTTGCTGGCGATCATCAGTCGTTCGATATGGTGCGCCCAGCCGTACCGATTGAGCTTGTGGATGACGTCATCGAGTGGCAGCAATCCAGTTGTGCCGTCATACCAGGCGCCAGTGAGTTTTCTCTCGTGGTTGAAGAAATTACGTGTCTGTTGTTCCACACCGAATGTTCGATCAATGCCACGCACGAACTCGCGCCAACCGCAGATCTGACGAACGAACCCCTCGAGTGAATTCAGTGGGATGTCATGCTCATCGGCGTGCGCCAGCGCTCGATCGAGGATCTCTTCGGGGGTCAAGAGCCCGAGATTCATCAGCGGCGACAATGCGGAATGAAACAGAATCGGATCTCGCACAGACAACGCATCTTCGTATGGCCCAAACTGATCGAATCGCTCATCGAGGAATCGGCGGAGCCACGCCAGCGACTGCCGTCGCGTGGTCGGCATCCACCACGTCTCCGCTGACACGTCTCCCGGATGATCCGCAAACGTCGTGCTGACGATCTCAATGACGTCGTGGACTTGCTTCGTGGCCGTCGCCGGTGGCGTCCCGGGGATGTCGACCTTCTTCGGCAGCGCTTTGCGATTTTCATCGTCAAAGCTCCACCGGTCGCCGTGCGGCGAACCATCTTCATCGACGAGGATGTTCAATCGACGCCGCTGCCAACGATAAAAGTCGGCCATCAACGGTCGATGCTCTTGGATCCACTCCCGAAACGACTCGCGATCCGTCACGAACATCGGGCTGGATAGAAACGTCAGCTGCAGCCCTCGATCGTTCGCGAACGTCTTGATGCGGTCTTCGAAAAACCGATCTTCGATCTCCCACATGATGAGATGGTCAAACCCGTGCGCATCACACCAAGCACCGAGACGGTCTTCATATGCCCCATCATCAGTCGGCATCAACTCGTGGTAATCAACATCGCAATTTCGCGCGGCAAGTTCATCTCGATAGGACCGCATGGCCGCGAGAAACAGAACGATCTTCTGCTTGTGGTGACGAACGTACCGGCAGAGGCCGAGGTCCTCGGCCATAAAGAACCGGCAGGACTCGTACGGCACAAGATGGCTGGGCGGGAACAACTGGTTCCCGAGAATCACAAATCCGGTCGCCTGCGGGTTTTCGACGTCGTTCATTGGCGTCAGGACACCTGGAAGATTGACTTGCGGCGGGCGTTCTTCCCCGGCCTGAAGCGTATTCGGTGATGAATCTGACCCGGATGTCAGAAAACCTGGCGCACCTGCGAGGCATTCATCGCTTCGGGATTGGGTCGCGGCCGTTGGCCGATTGGTCCCCCGCTTCCATGCCTCCATCACAGGAGTTTGTCGATGGTCATGTTCATTCCGATTCTGAGTGCCGCACTGATGTCGATGCCATCCACCGTGGCGACGCCCACGGAATCCGCTCCGCTCGCCGAACGCATCGACGATGTGGTGCGTGATTACAACGCACGTGGCGAATTCGACGGCGCGGTTCTGGTCATCAAGAACGGAAAGACCGTCTACGCGAACGGCGTCGGCACCGCGGATCGAACGTGGGATGTTCCGAACACCGCCGACACACGATTTCACATCTGTTCCGTCACGAAACAATTCACCGCCATGCTGATCATGCAATTGGTGGCAGAAGACCGACTCGACGTCGACGACTCGATTCACGACCACCTCCCGTGGTACCGCGCTGACACCGGCACGAAGATTCGCATCCGCCACCTCCTGACGCATCGATCTGGCCTGCAGGAACCGATGACGACGTTCGACGAGCTTGATGATGCGCTCGCACTCTGCAGCGATATACCGGCGGCCATTCAGGCGTACTGCATGTCCGACCTGTTGTTCGAGCCCGATGCACAATTCAATTACTGCAACACGGATTACTTCGTGCTTGGTGCGATCATCGAAGCATTGACCGGACAGGACTTCGCCGATGCCCTTCAGGAACGGATTCTCGATCCGCTTGAGATGCATGACACCGGTATGCGGCGGTACGAATCCGTCGTACCACGCATGGCGACCGGCTACGTTCAGGTCGGCGATACCTTTGAACATCGCCTGCACTTCGGGCAGCTCGGGTATGCCGCCGCCGGCATGTATTCGACCGTCGAAGACATGGCACGCTGGAACATGGCGGTGATGAACCACACGTTGCTCTCAGAAGAACTGAGCAATGTGATGTTCACGCCGAAGCAGATTGATGACAAGCCGGGTCATTACGTCGGTTTCGGCAGTTGGATCTATCCGCGTCCGTTGCCGCCCGACAATGAGTTTCGCCCGCGCCTGATCGAACGCCGGGGATATATCACGCCGTTCACCGCGCTGAACGTGATCTGTCCGGATGACGGTCATGCCATCGTCCTGCTAAGCAATACGGATCCGTGCGACATTCATCAGCTGCCGTACAATCAGGGACTTCCGCTGGATCTGCTGTTGCTGGTGTACGATCGAGCCCCGCTTGGTCCGCCTGCGAGGAGTTCAGCACCTTGAGACCTCACTGGCGACGATATGCCCGCATTCAAGACCATTGCCGAGCCGGTGCGGACAGAGATCGACCGAATCAAAGCGTCACGATTCATCGCTGATATCGCACCGGCGCCGACGGCGTCCGATGCGACGGCATTCGTGTCGCACATTGCCAGCACGTTTCCGGATGCGACGCACCACTGCTTCGGCTGGCGCATTCAGGGTGACGAGACTCGCGCGGCAGACGATGGCGAACCGAGCGGCTCTGCTGGGCGCCCGATCCTCAATCGCATCACTGGCCATGACCTGTATCAGACGGTCATCGTGGTCACAAGGTACTACGGTGGAACCAAGCTCGGCACGGGCGGTCTTGTTCGCGCTTACGGAGCAGCCACTGACGCCGCGCTGGCCGTCGCGACCATTATCGAACATCGCGCGTTGAGTACGATTGACATCGTTCATGCATACGGACTGTCTGGCGCGGTGCAATCGGTGTTGACGCAATTCAATGCAACACCAGAGTCATCGACGTACGAAACGGATGTGTGTGTTCGATTGCGCGTGCCAGCTGAAGACGTCGATGCGCTCGTCGCCGAGCTATGCGAGCGCACCGCAGGTCAGGCGGTGATTCGCGTCGATCAGGCGTAAGTAATCGTTGCCGTTCTCAGGATGACGGCGTTGATGCACCCGGAATGGACCGACCGTGCGGATCGACGTCCGGTCCTTCATCAGGATTGACCGGTACGTGTTCGAGTCGCTCTGCCGTCGCATGGACATGGTCCGGCGCAAGACCGGCCTGATCCACGAGATAGTGCTCCCACAACCGGTGGCGACGGACAACATCGCGAGCGGCATCATGGCCGCTCTGCGTCAGGGCGACATGACCATCGCTGACCGTGATCAGATCGCTTCGATGTGCCGCGGCGAGTGCTCGTTTGAGAATCGACGATGGCACAACCGTTGCGAGCATGCCGACATCCAGTTGCGCCTCACCGCGCTCATGTGCTCGATACAGCGCGGCAAGGAGATCATCGAGCGCGATGGAACGGCCGAGCGCTCGATGTCGGCTCCAGCGGACGAGGAGGCCATACTTCGGCGACAGCACAACGGCGATCACAAGCAGAAGGCCGGCAACGAGCGTCATGGATCCCGCGGCGTTGACCGCCTTGCGATCGAAAAGTCCCGGCACAGTCGTTGCAGCGCCGTAACCGAGCACGCCCGCGGCGAGCGCCAGACCTGCACTCACGATGATCTGTGTCTGAAGCCTGTCCGTTAACAGGCGAGCCGTTGCGGCAGGACAGACGAGCATGGCGATGACCAGAATTGAGCCGACGGCTTCAAATGACGCCACGGTTGCCGCGGCGACAAACACCATGAGCACGTAATGCATCACGGTGGCGTTGTAGCCCTGCGTCGTCGCGAGATCAGGATCGAACGCAGCGATGCGCAGCTCTTTGAACAGGATAGTGATGAACGCGATCGTCAATGCACACATGATGAGCAGCAGCGTGACTTGTCGCGGTATCGCCTGAATCGTTGACCATCGAAATAACTCACCGAATGTGTCCGGTGCGCCGTACCAACTCAGCAACTCAAGTTGACCGTGCAGGACACAGTCCGCATCGAGATCGATGTGACGAACTGCCGCGCGTTCGATCAACAGGACGCCGAGCGCAAACAGCACGCTGAAGACCACACCCATCGCCGCCCCTGGCTCGACGCGGCCAAGTCGCTTGACGAGTTCAACCAGAACAACCGTGATCACGCCTGCAATCGCTGCCCCGGCGAGCATGATCAGCGGACTCCGCGAAGCGGTGACAAGGAACGCGATGACCAATCCCGGGAGCACACTGTGACTGATCGCATCGCCCATCAGGCTGAGTCGACGCAGGACCAGGAAGTTCCCCAGCAGCGCACAGGTCACGGCGGCGAGCACCGCCGCGAGCAGCGGAAACAGATCCAGGCCGATGTGGAACGTCACGATGCGATCGGTCCTTCAAGGCCAGGCTCTCCTGGAATCAGAATGCCCTGTTCCGCCAACGCGACTTCAAGCTCATCGATCAGTTCATCGGATAGCACGTGCTCGACCTGGTCGACGGACCAGTCCACATGGCTTGGCGCGATATCCGCATAGCTGATGAGGTATTGCTCCCACAGACGATGATTGCGATGCACGCGCGCACCACGCGCTCGGCCCAGTGCCGTCAGCGCCACGCCGTTGTCATGCGTCTTCACCATGCCTTGTCGATGAAGCAGGAAGACCACAAAGCGAAGGAACCATGCTGGCCAGCCGCGCCGACCTGCGACGCCGATCGCTCCATCACGCGACAGTACTGAGGTGCCATCTGCGTCTGCCGCGGCCTCATAACCCGCCTCGAGAATGTGCTCGCCGGCGATCTGCAACCGAAGCCGAAGACGACGAATGGCAACGGCAATCACGCCGCGGGCGGGCGCTGCGATCATGCTGAACGTGAACATGGCTCCGGCGGTGAGGACGATCACCGCGCCGGCTGGCTTTCGTGGAAACAAGGCAGACATGATGGAACCGAGATATCCACTCGACGCACCGATCACGCCGGCCAGCACAACGAGCAACCACAATCGTTCTGTCCAGAATCGTGCGGATACGGCGGGAATGATCAGCATGGCGACCACGAGAATCAGACCGACCGCCTGAAGGCCGGCGACCGTGACCACGACGACGAGCCCCATCATGAGCAAATCGATCAACAGGACTGGCCAACCGTCCACGCGCGCAAACGTGTCGTTGAAACAGACGAGCGAAAATTCCTTCAACAAGAGCAGCAAAGCGCAGACTGCCGTCAACGCGATGCCACCCATAAGTACGGCGTCGCCCGCACGCATCGCTGCGGTCTGGCCGTAAATGAACCGATTGAGTCCGGCCACATTGCCTTGGGCGTTGGCCTGAATGTACGTCAACGTCACCACGCCGGCACCGAAGAACACACTGAGAATGATGCCGATGGCCGCATCCTCGCGCAAACGCGTCACGCGCAGCAAGGCTTGAATGCACAGCACACCGATCACGCCGGTCACGGTGGCGCCGAACAGAAGCACTGGAAGCGACCGACCATCAAGCCCGATGAGCGGCGCGATGAGAAACGCAAGGCCGATGCCAGGCAACGTCGCATGACTGAGGGCATCGGACATCAGTGATCGTTTGCGCAACAACGCAAAGACGCCGATGATGCCCGCGGCAAGGCCCAGCAATGTCGTGCCGATGATGACGACATTGGTGTTGTAGCCTGCCTGGAAGAGCATGGTCTCAAGAGTCTCGGTCCACGTCGGCCACTCGTCCACGACATCCGTGATGGAGGTCGGGCGGTTTTCGCTAATGGCCGCATCGGCCACTTTATGTGCCGGCGCGTTCCCCACGCTATCGAGCTCCTCGTGCGATGGCCTCCGCCGCTTCCGAGAGCAGCGTCAGCCGGCCACCGTACGTCTTCTGTAAGTTGGCGTTGGTGAAGACATCATCGACCGGGCCGGACGCGACGACGCGCATGTTGAGCAGAATGACATGATCGAAGTAGTCGGTCACCGTCTGTAGATCGTGATGGACGACGATGACCGTGCGTCCGTTCGAGCGGAGATCCTGCAGGACATCGACGATGGCGCGTTCCGTTGCGGCATCCACGCCTGCAAACGGCTCATCCATGAAATACAGATCGGCATCCTGCGCCAGCGCGCGGGCCAGAAAGACGCGCTGTTGCTGACCGCCTGACAACTGACTGATCTGCCGTTTCGCGTACGGCTGCATGCCGACTCGATCCAGACACTCCATCGCGGCCTGTCGGTGCGCACGTGAGACCGGTCGACACCAACCGATTCGTCGATATCGACCCATGCAGACCACATCGAGCGCGGTGACAGGGAAGTCCCAGTCCACGGATTCACGCTGTGGCACATACCCGATGCGTGATCGCGCTTTGCGCCAGCGTTCGCCCCAGAACTCCACCTGACCGGATGCGCGAGGAACGAGCCCGAGACATGCTTTGATCAACGTGCTCTTGCCGGCACCGTTCGGGCCGACAATTGCGATCAACTGTTGCGCCGGCGCATCGTAATCCACATCCCAGAGTACTGGTTTGCGATGATACGCAACCGTCATCGCATGAATGGACAGTGGACTCTCGGCGGAGTGTTCCGGACGGTCGGCGAGCCGATGCGTCCGATGATCTTCGCCCGGGATCGCCGGCTTGGCCGCGTTCATTCTGCGAGCCTCTCGTGCATGCCGCGCGGCGGCGCATCGCCGCCAAGCGCGCGGGAGATCGTCGTGACGTTGTGGTCAACCATGCCGATGTACGTCCCTTCGTACGTGCCATTTTCGCCCATAGCATCGCTGAAGAGTTCGCCACCCACGCGAACATCATGCCCGCGTGCGCGAGCGCCTTCGATCAACGCGTTGATGTTTCGCTCAGACACCGTGGATTCGATGAACACCGCGTCGATGCCACGCTCCACGATCAGGTCAACCAATCGCTCGATGTCCTGCACCCCCGCTTCTGACTCTGTTGACAAACCCTGAATTCCGACCACTTCATACCCGAAGCGGCGCCCGAAGTAGTTGAACGCATCGTGCGCCGTGATGAGCACGCGCTGCGACTCGGGGACACTCGCCAGGACGTCTTCGGCATAGGCATCGAGCGCCGCAAGTTGCTCGCTGTATGCCGCCGCGTTCGCCGTATAGATCGCAGCGCCGTCCGGATCGAAGTCAATCAGCGCATCGCGCACGACGTCGACAGCGCGAACCCACGCTGACGGATCCATCCAGACGTGGGGATCGTTCAAACCTTCGAACTCTTCCGGCTCCAGGAGATACTGCTCATCCAGCATCTCCGTCACCGCATGCACTTTCTTCCCTGAGCTTGCCGCGCGGATGAGCGTATCGGTCATCCGGCCTTCGAGCAGAAGACCGCAATAAAAGACGATATCGGCGTCAAGCAACACCTGCACATCACTTCGCGTTGGCTTGTACAGGTGCGGGTCCACACCCGATCCCATGATGCCGGTCACCGTGGCGCGGTCGCCGGCAACCTGATCGACGACGTCCGTGACCATCCCCACGGTGGAGACAATGGTGTACGGCCCTGTATTACCCACGGCATCACCGACCGCATCGTCAGTGTTGCCGGGTTCGCCTCGACAGCCGCTGAACACACTCATGATGGCGATCGCCGCCGCAATCATGACCACCGTACGACCGGATCGCGCCCAATTTCGTCCATACATGCTGTCGCCTCCCGACACTGGTTTCGCCGACTGATTCGACCCAATTTGTAGCACTTGCTACAACTGATTGTAGCTTGGCGTACAAGCCCTGTCAAGACAGGTTCGTTTCGGCCACTTCATCGGCGTGGCGACGATCTCAGCCGGCGGTCTCGTCGTGGGCATCGGCAATGTCACGAAAGCGAGCGAGGGTGGCGGCGCTGACATGGTGCTCGATCCCTTCAGAATCGATGGCCGCAACCCGCGGTTCGACGCCGATGGCCAGAAGAAACCGGTACACGATCTCATGGCGTTCTCGACAACTGCGAGCCAGCCGCTTGCCTTTCGCGGTCAACTTGATGGGCCGGTATGGCTCGGTCGTGATAAAACCATCGCGCTCCAGCCGCTGAATGATCCGGATCACGGTGACGTGACTGACGCCAAAACGCTCCGAGAGATCGGTGACCCGACATGCCCCACGGTCGTCGACGACGTCCGCGATTGCTTCCACGTAATCTTCAGCCGTCTCCGATGCATGGTCGCGCCGGGTGCGTCGATGAGCGGCAGCAGTCGGTTTCCGGGCCACAGTGAGCTTCTCCAGGAACGAACGCTGAAACAGTAGCACGATCAACGCTCGGCGACGACCAATTTGTGTCCGAGAACCATCGGGATCGTCCGGGATTTGCCCTGTCACGGCAATCGCCGCAAGCATGCCCGACTGCGGCCCGATGAAGTCCCCATGCCTCGACTCCATGACGAGCCCGAGAGCAACGATGCGCCACGTTGCCGCCTGTCCAACTGCGTTCTCAGCATTGCGATCGCATGCTGGATTGTGGTCATCGTCGGCGGATTTCTGGGGTTGACTCGATACAGCACAGTGCCTGGCGCCACGGCCGCAACACCTGCAACATGGCCCGTCGCTGCCAACCTCACGCCGGCCACATCAACAACCACGGTCATCCTGTTCGCGCATCCGCATTGCCCGTGTACGCTCGCGACCTTTGCCGAGCTTCGACGTGCGCTCGCGCACGCACCCGCGGATGTTCGCACGACGGTTGTCTTCGGTCGACCAGCTGATGCGCAGGACGACTGGGCGCACGGTCGACTCTGGACACTTGTGTCGTCTGCGAACGACATCGATTTCCGCATCGATCCTGACGGCGTGGAAGCGGCCACGTTCGGCGCCAAGACGAGCGGCCACTGCCTTGTCTACGCACCGGACGGAACGCTTCGCTTCTCGGGCGGCATCACGTCAGCACGTGGCCACGAAGGCGCCAACGCAGGCCGACGTGCGATGATTGAGGCACTTCGCGGACCACTCGAGAGCACGGCGAACTCGCCTGTATTCGGTTGCCCGTTGATGCAACCACACAACGCCAATCTGCCATTTGCTGATGACTGCGCGGTGCCGCATGGGTAAACGTGCGATGGACGTCCAGAACATCGAGCGGGCGACATCACTCTTTGAGAGTGAGCTCGACAAGTCACGTCGACATGCCGACCGCATGTTCGCCGTTCTCATGGCCATTCAGTTTGTCGGCGCCGTCGTCGCCGTGCTTGTGCTTTCACCGCGCACGTGGATCGGCGCTCAAAGCGCCGTCCATGTCCACGTCTGGGCGACGATTGGTCTGGGGGCGGTGCTTGCCCTCTTACCGCTCGTACTGGTGCTGACGCGACCCGGCGCGCCGATTACTCGGTTCGTCATCGCGTTTGCGCAAACCATGTTCTCCGCGCTGCTCATCCATGTCACCGGCGGTCGGATCGAAACGCATTTTCACGTGTTTGGCTCGCTCGCATTTCTTGCGTTCTACCGCGACTATCGTGTGCTCGCGATCGCCACCTTTGTCACCGCAGCCGATCACTTTGTTCGTGGCATGTACTTCCCACAATCCGTGTTCGGCGTTGCTGATGCAGCCATGTTTCGGTGGGTAGAACACACAGGCTGGGTTGCCTTTGAGGTGATCTTCCTGTCCCTGTCAATTCACCAGAGCCGGCGTCAGGTCATGCTGACAGCCTTGCGCTCGGCGGAACTCGAAGCATCGGGCGAACGTATCGAAACGCTCTTGCAGGATCAGACGCGAGAACTCGATTCGTATCTCGCCGGCGTGGATGCCGCAACCATTGTCGTTGTGACCGATCTCGATGGCACCATCACCAGCGTCAATGACAACTTCTGTGCATTGAGCGGCTATGCACGAGAAGAGTTGACCGGGCAGAATCCACGCATCCTCAGTTCCGGCCGCCACAGCGCAGCCTTCTTCGACGCGATGTTCGAGACCATCTCGTCCGGTCGGCTCTTCCGTGATCGAATTCAGAACCGCGCTCGCGATGGCTCCATCTTCTGGCTCGATATGACCATCGTGCCACTTCTGGGCAACGATGGCTTGCCGGTTCAGTATGTGGCGCTCTCGGTCGACATGACGCAGTTGAAGATGGCAGAACTGGAATTGCGCGACGCCATGGTGTCTGCCAAGGCTGCGAATCGTGCGAAGACTGAGTTCCTGGCCAATATGAGCCATGAAATCCGTACGCCGATGAACGCGATTCTGGGTTACACCGAGTTGCTCGACGGCCCTACCGATGCGTCGCTGCCTATCGAACTGCATCACGAGTATCTCGCCACCATTCGGCGCAATGGTGATCACCTGCTGGCGATCATCAACGACATTCTGGACATCTCCAAGATCGAAGATGGCACGATGACCGTGGAGTCGATTGACGTCGACCCGATCCAGATCCTTCAGGGCGCCATCTCGCTCATGGGCGTCAAGGCGCGCGCCAAGGGACTGGAACTCAACGCTTCGTTCTGCACACCGATTCCGACGACGATTGCGTCAGATCCCGTTCGGCTTCGCCAGATCCTCGTGAACGTCATCGGCAACGGCATCAAGTTCACGGAAGTCGGAAGCGTAACCGTCATCGTCCGTCATGATCACGATGCCGAGCAGCTCACGTTCGACGTCAAGGATACCGGCATCGGGATCGACGCCGAGTGCATCGACGACCTGTTCGATCCCTTCAGTCAGGCCGACACCAGTACAACGCGACGCTTCGGCGGCACCGGGCTTGGACTGGGCATCAGCCGGCGTCTCGCCACGATTCTCGGTGGTACGATCACCGTCGATAGTCAGCCGGGTCAGGGAAGCACGTTCTCCATCAGTGTCAGCACCGGCGACACGCGCGATGTGCCGCACATGACTCCCGAAGAAGCTGGCAAGGTCGTGGTCTCATCGCGTCCGCGACGTGAATCAACCTTGCACGAAAGTGGCCCAGCACTCCAGGGCAAGCGCATCCTGCTGATTGAAGATGGCCCGGACAACCAGCGGCTCATCGCATTCCATCTTCGCAAAGCCGGTGCGGACGTCACCGTCGCGGACAACGGCGACGCCGGCGTTCGACTGCTGACGCAGGCTGCCTCGATTGACGGCGCGCTGATCGCGCCTTCGCCGTTTGATCTCATTCTGACAGACATGCAGATGCCGGTCATGGACGGCTACGACGCCACGCGGCTGCTTCGGCGAAAGGGATGCACGCTCCCAATCATCGCCTTGACCGCGCACGCCATGGACGGGGATGAAGCTCGATGCCTCGACGCCGGCTGCGATACCTATGCGACCAAACCGATCGACCGCGACAGCCTCATCGAAGTCTGCAGGACCGCGCACCATAAACTTGATCAAGCCGCCTGACGATGCTCGGCTGTTCATCTACGCGACGTAGATGTACGCGGCCGCCATACGCGTGAAGGCATCAACCTGCGCGCTGACCCATTCCGCATCGCGATCATGCTCACGTGCCATCAGCGCTGCCGTTGGTGCCGCGGCTTCAATGGCGGCACGCGCATCGAAGAGTAGCGATCGAGAACGGCGCGCCAGAATGTCATCGACCGTGCGCGCCATTTCGTGTCGGCAACTCCAGACGACCTCCGCGCCGGTCAACGGAAGCCTCGGGTGAAGCGGCGCTGCGAGCGCGACATCGGAATCCATGAGCTGCATGATCTCTGGTGCATCAGATCCGAAGAACGCCAGTCGATCGAATCGTTCGGCGTTCGGATGAAATCCGTGGATCGGCAGGTTCTTCGTGACACCATCGCGCGGCTCCAGGTCGCCAAGCAAAATGGCCTGGTCCACGACGTCCTCCGCCATATGTCGATACGTGGTCCACTTGCCGCCGGCAACGGTCAACAAGCCTGAATCTGGATCGATGAGAACGGTGTGATCGCGCGACAACGCCGCAGTATCCTCACCGTCGCCCATCTTCACGAGTGGTCGAATGCCGGCGAACACGCTTCGCACATCATCTGCGGTCGCAGGACGCGCGAGATATCGATTCGCGGTCTCAAGGATGAACTCGATTTCCTCGGCAAACGGTCGCGGCTCCAGTGACACATCATCAATTGGCGTGTCCGTCGTCCCGACGACCGCAACGTCATGCCATGGAATCGCAAACATGACACGGTCATCATCGGTGTGCGGCACCATGATCGCCGATTCCCGCGGTATGAACGATCGATCCAGCACAATATGCACACCCTGGCTCGGTGCAATGATCGGTGCTGCATCGGCGTTGTCGAGGCTGCGAATGGCATCGGCGAAGGGACCGGTCGCATTGACGATGACGTGGGCTTCGCTCTGCGCCGTGGCCTCAGATTCAAGATCGCGCGCGATGACGCCGGTGATGTGACCACGATCATCCTTTGTCAACGACTCCACGCGCATGTAATTCACAAGGGTTGCGCCCTGCTCGTACGCTGTCGTTGCTAGGTTGATCGCCAGGCGTGCATCATCGAACTGTCCGTCAAAGTACTGCGTGCCGCCACGCAGGCCATCTGTCTGGATCGATGGAATCTCCTCCACCACTTCATCGCGTGACAGGTGTGATGACCGCCCGAATCCATATCGACCTGCAAGCAGGTCGTACACTTTCATGCCGATGCCATAGAACGGTGATTCCCACCACGCATAACTTGGCACGATGAACGGCACATCATCAACGAGATGCGGCGCGTTCTGACGCATCAGTCCCCGTTCCTTGAGCGCCCCCATCACCAGCGACACATTGCCCTGCTGCAGATATCGAACGCCACCGTGTACAAGTTTCGTCGACCGGCTTGACGTCCCCTTGGCAAAGTCACTCTGCTCCACCAGCAAGACGTCATACCCGCGCGACGCGGCATCGACCGCGGTTCCGAGCCCCGTCGCGCCACCACCGATCACCACCATGTCCCACGGTTCACTGCGGTCGCGTATCGCCGCGATCATGGCATCACGATTCATGCGTTGTCCTCTCTGGCCCAGCCACGGGCACGCTGGACGGCTTCGCCCCATCGTTCGCGATGACGCTGCACACGGGATGCCGTCATCGATGGCTCGAACCGACGATCAACCGTCCAGTTCGACACAATTGCCTCGGTCGAGTCCCAGACGTTGACCGCGAGTCCAGCCATGTACGCGGCACCGAGCGCCGTTGTTTCGAGCACTGTCGGTCGAACGACCGGAATGCCGAGCATATCCGCCTGGAATTGCATCAATAGATTGTTCGCGGATGCGCCGCCGTCGACACGGAGTTCAGTCATCGGTGTGCCGGCGTCTCGCACCATCGTAGTCACAAGATCCATCACTGAGAACGCAATGCCCTGCAACGCTGCACGTGCGATATGAGCATCTGTGGTTCCGCGCGTCAGTCCGATGATGATGCCGCGTGCATACGCATCCCAGTGAGGCGCACCGAGTCCGGTGAGCGCGGGCACGAAATACACGTCGTCATTGTCGTCCACGCATGACGCCAGCGATTCCACCGCCGATGATGATTCGATGATCTTCAGGCCATCGCGCAACCACTGCACCGCCGCGCCGCCGATGAACACGCTGCCCTCCAGTGCATACGTCATGGTCGCGTCGCGTTTCCACGCCACGGTGGTGAGCAGGTTGTGCTGCGATGCCTGAGGCTGATGACCGACATTCATCAGGAGAAAACAGCCCGTACCATACGTGTTCTTCGCCATGCCCGGCTCAATGCACATCTGACCCATCGTGGCCGCCTGCTGATCGCCGACAATGCCCGCGATGGGCACACCTCGCAAACCGACATCCGCCTGTACATCGCCGTACGATTCGGAGCTGCTGCGCACCTCGGGCAACATACTTCGCGGGACGCCGAAGATCGCCAGAAGTTCATCATCCCAATCACGTGCACGAAGGTCGAAGAGCATCGTGCGTGATGCGTTGCTGACATCAGTGATATGCAGTGCACCGTCGGTCAGCTTGTAGGCGATCCACGAATCGACCGTCCCGAACGCCAGTTCACCGCGCTCCGCACGCTCACGGGCACCGTCAACGTGCTCAAGCAGCCAGGCGATCTTCGTGGCCGAGAAATACGCATCAAGCACGAGGCCAGTCTTATGGCGAATGGCATCTGCGACTCCGTCTGCGCGCAGACGATCGCACATTGAGGCGGTTCGACGGTCCTGCCAGACGATTGCATTATGAATCGGCTCGCCCGTATGCCGATCCCATACGATCGTCGTCTCGCGCTGATTCGTGATCGCCACGGCCGCGACGTCACGTCGTTCCACACCCGTCGCATCAAGCACATCGCGCGTCACAAACGCCTGTGATGCCCAGATCTCGTTGGGATCGTGTTCT
>JBCCFX010000075.1:0-16217 GCA_039029515.1 Planctomycetota bacterium | reverse complement strand
GGGGGGGGGGCGGGCCCCCCGCTTTTGCCGGTGTTTGCCCGTGGGGGGGGGGGGCCCCCCCCCCCGCCCTACAACTCAGGGCTCATGGCTTCCCTCAATCCAACGCCATCTCTTCGATAACATCGTCGGTGATGTCGAGACCATCGGGATAGCGCAGCGCGACGCGAGACAGAATGCCCTGGCCGATCTGATCGGGACTCATGCCCTGAAAATCATTGGACGTCGGGATGAAGCGCAACACGATATCGATGTCGCGCCGATCGGATACCACCTCAACCGCGTTGACGATGTCGCGGTAGGCGGACGTCATCTGGTCCGTCAGCAAACCGCTGTAGGTTCGACTGGCTTCCTCTTCCACCATGCGACGACGACCGTTCAGTTCTTCCCATTCCTGCGCGAGACCTTCGAATGCCGGATCATCCGGATCGATGCCTTGCACGCGTTCCTGGAAATCTTCAATCTCACTGATGAGCGCATCGCGCTCTTCGGTGAATCGCTCTTCCATCTCAGCGCGAATGTCCGCGTAGGAATCCGATTGCATGATCGCATCAAGCATCCGGCCGACATGCACGAAGCCCACGCTGTACACGCGGTTTGCTTCGTCATCGCCCCATGCAAGACGACCTTCGGTGGCGACGATGTCGACAGAGGTGTCATCAGTTGTGAGCGTGAGTTTCGCCGCCGGACCGAGATCATCCAGCCATGCTGACGTCGCGGCATAGGCGCGCGGGCCGGCGATGGAACCAAGCACAATCAGGTTCAGCACGCCGACCATCAGGGTGGCGGTCACGAGCATACGGTCACGTCGTTGCATAGCATCGGTCTCCCAGACTCAGATGATTCGAGCGCAATCGTCGGTAGGCGCGACGAAGTGTGTTGTGTTGATACGCGAAACTCACTCGCCTTGTTCGAGAACGGCGAGGAAGGCTTCCTGCGGAATGGTGACCGATCCGATGGTCTTCATTCGCTTCTTGCCTTCTTTCTGCTTCTCGAGCAGCTTGCGCTTTCGCGTGATGTCGCCGCCGTAACACTTCGCGGTCACGTTCTTGCGGACGGCCTTGATCGACTCGCGGGCAATGATCTTGCCGCCGATGGCCGCCTGCAGCGGGATCTCGAACTGATGGCGATCAATCTGGCCTTTGAGCTTCTTCAGGATCGTTCGGCTTCGCTGTTCGGCGTGATCGCGGTGGCAGATCAGGCTCAGCGCTTCAACTTCAGCACCATTGACGAGGATCGCCACCTTGGCGAGTCGGTCAGCGCGGAAGTCGATGATCTCGTAATCCATCGTGCCGAATCCGCGCGTGATGGACTTCAGCTTGTCGTAGAAGTCGTAGATGATTTCCGCGAGCGGCAATTCGTACTTCAGAATCTGCCGCGTGCTCGAAACGTATTCCTGGCTCTGGTACTGACCGCGCCGGGTATCGCAGAGTTTCATCAGGTCGCCGATGTTCTCGTTCGGACAGATGATCTCCACCCGCACGATTGGTTCGAGGATGTGCTGGATCTGTGAAGGATCCGGCAGATCCGCGGGGTTGTGGATCTCGTTGACCTGGCCGTCGGTCATCTCGATTTGATACGTCACCGTCGGCGCGGTCTGCACGATCTCCACGCCACCTTCGCGTTCGAGTCGTTCCTGCACGATCTCCATGTGGAGCAGGCCGAGGAAGCCGCAACGGAAACCGAAGCCCAATGCTTCAGAGTGCTGCGCTTCGTACGTGAAACTTGCATCGTTGAGGTGCAGGCGTTCGATGGCATCGCGGAGCGATTCAAAGTCCGCGCGCTTGCCGCCATCGGTGGCGGTCGCGGGATAGAAGTCGCAGAACACCATCTGCTGCGGTTCCTGATAGCCGGGCAATGCTTCTTCGGCGACGTGCGGCTCAACCGTGATCGTATCGCCGACACGCACGTCCGCGAGCGTCTTGATCGCCGCGACCATGTAACCGACCTGACCGGTTTCAAGTCGTTTCACCTTCTCCGGCTGCGGCGTGTAGCGGCCGAGTTCTGTGACGGTGAAATTTCGTCCGGTGCCCATCATGCGAATCTTGTCGCCCACCTGCAGCGCGCCGTCGAAGAGCCGGAAGTACACGATGACGCCGCGATAGTCGTCGTAATGACTATCAAAGATCAGCGCGCGTGTGCGCTCGACCTCTGCTTCACGCGGCGCGGGAAACTTCTCGCAGATCGCATCGAGGAGTTCAGTGATGCCTTCGCCGGTCTTCGCGGAGCAGTAGATGCAGTCTTCGGCGGGCAGGCCGAGCACGTGTTCGATCTCGTCGGCGACGCGGTCGGGATCCGCGGCCGGCAGGTCAATCTTGTTCACGACCGGAATGAGATCGAGGTTGTTCTCGACCGCGAGATACGCGTTGGCAACGGTCTGTGCTTCGACGCCTTGCGTGGAGTCGACGACAAGCAGCGCGCCTTCACATGCGGTCAGCGCCCGGCTGACTTCGTAGGCAAAGTCAACATGGCCCGGCGTATCGATGAAGTTCATCTCGTACGTCTCGCCGTTGTACTGATGCTTCACCGTGACGGCAGAGGCTTTGATGGTGATGCCGCGCTCGCGTTCGAGTTCCATCGAGTCGAGCAACTGCGCACGGGCTTCGCGCTCGCTCACTGCGCGAGTGGCCTGGAGCAGACGGTCGGCGAGGGTACTCTTGCCATGGTCAATATGGGCAATGATGGAGAAATTGCGCGTCGGCACGGTCGTGATCTTCTTCCGGTTTAAGCAGTCGTCGGGCGATGCACCCGATACAAGCCGGGCATTGTACGCCAGTCGGCGGTCCCGGGCCGTCGCTTGAAGAAAGTGTCGATTCGGGTGGATCCGGCACGCTACCGCGAGATCACGTACAGGACGATCAGGATGATGAACGGCAGTGACAGTCCGATTGCCCCTTCAATCTGCTGGACGTGGATGGGCAGATGGGCAAACCGGTGGCGTCGGCCGAGCAATCGGGCGAGGGCAATGAAGGCGATGGATAGGAACAGAAGGCTTGTGATGAGCATGGTGCCATCAGGCAGGCCACCCTGCGGCATCATGCCGTTGGCGACGAGTTGACGCATCTGTGAGTCTCGGGCCGTTGCGATGAGCAGGCCGAAATCCGTAATGCCGACGAGTGGCGACATGAGCACAGCGATCGATGCGCCGAACACGCCGATCCACCAGTACGTCATCGTGCCGCCTGCCGCGCGATGGATGGCAGCGCGGATGGCCAGTCCGCACTCTGAGCACGTCGTCGCCCTGATGTTCTCGATGATGTGATCACAGTTCGGACACCGCGCGGTGGGTGACGGCTCGACCACATTGTCTGCAGTCGCCGGCGGTCCGTCAATGACGTATTCACGTTTGGTTTCGTTCATGCAATCACTCCAATGATGTACATCGTGAGGAGAATCGCAAAGGGAATCAGGAGGAACATCGCGCCGCGCCGCCATTGGGTGATGGCGGGCATGTCAGCAAAGCGTTTTCGATTGCCGAAGATCCATGCGAGCATCCACACGGCGAGCAGTGTCATCAGGAATCCAAGCACGAATGCGCCGATCGACGTCTGGCCCGCAGCGACCGGAAATCGTCCCCGCGGGGCGGGCGCCGTCCGGCCGCCCATCCACAGGACCGATGACGAAATGGTCTGTCGAATGATGCCACCCATCGTTGACCATGCCATGAACAACATGATGAGGCCACCGAACATGCCGAGCCACCATGCAGGCGTCTGATCACCCGACACGGACCGAAGTGAGACGCGAACCGATGTGCCGCATTCAGGACACCGCGGCTCGGTGACGTTGGCCAGTTCATACCGGCAGGATGGACACGGCAGCGCATGCGAGCCGAGCACGGTAAGTACTGCATCACGGTCGTGAGACATCTCGTTCCTTCCGAACCGCAGGCACATCAACAAGCTGCGGTAAAGTGAATTACGCAGCGCGCATCTCGCATCGCGTCAGCCCAAAATCAACTCACTCACGGCGAATACTGCCAGTGGAAACACGCCCGCAAACACAAGATGGGTCACCGCAATCCGCCACTGCATGGCCCGAGAATACGTCACAAACACTTTCCGATGTGCGAGTGTCCATGACAAGCCGCCAAAAGCACCGAGGTATAAGAGCCATCCGACAAGGAAGGGTCCGGCATCGTCAGCATCGAGACCGTACCAACCGTATGCGAGGTCATCGGCAATCTCTGTCGTGACAAGCGTATTGGCCACAATCGCAAAGGCCAGTAACTGCAAGTTGCCGCACACACAAAGCCACCATGCGACCGTGTGATGGCCGCGATGGATCATCAGATGGGGCTTGAATGTCACACCACACTCGGTGCACTGTCCACGATGAATGTCTGAAACGGCATATCCACACGAGGGACACTTGAGTGATTGGTGATTCGAGGCATCATGCATTGTTGTGCTCCGATGATGCCGTCACCATATCACGTGGTTCGCCGCATTCCGGGCATTGTTGCGTTTCATCAGGCAGGTTGCGGAGCCAATGCGCACAGGACAGGCAGACTTCATAGCCAAGCTCGCGCATCGCCCGAATCACGTACGGCCGATAGAGCGGGCCGATGAAGATCACGCAATACGTGATGCTTCCGACGATCAGCACAATGAACCAGACTATGGAGGAGTAGATCAGTGATGGTCCCGGCGTCCTCACGAAGTAGAGCCACGGCACGGAACTCACCAGACTGAGCACGATCAGGATGACCGAGTGCATGAGTACACGTTTCTTATCGCGCGATGACAACGTGATCTTCGCCATCAACAGGTATTGCAGCTTGTACATCTCACGCTTCTGGAGCTTGAGCTCGCGCGGCAGGTAACGCCGGATGATCCACCATGCGTTCTGTTGCATGTTGACGTGCATCAGTCGTCCGGCTCCGTCACTTTGATCTCGTCACACCGTTCAAAGCCACATTCGGCACAGCGGGCGCGACGGTTGTCGAGGATAGTGAGATCGTAGCGGCATTCGGGGCAGATGATGATGCCGGTCCGACGAAGGTGGCAGATGAGACGCGAGTTTTGCCGACGGGCGATTCGCGACCAGATGAAGACCGCTCCGACCTGGAAACCGGCGATCAAGATGCCGGGTCCCATGTGTGCGAGGTCGGGCCGACGTGCGGCGATGGTTGCGGCTGCGCCAAGGCATGCACCAGTGCCCGCGAGCACCATCACACATATGACGAGCAGGCGAAACCACGTCGGTAGCCGTCGGGCTCGTGGCAAGACCGACCAAAGAAACCGAAGCTCATCATCATTGACATACACGCCAGCGAGTTCATGCGCGCAACGAGTCGCGTTGCCACTCGACCGTCGTAGCATCCTGAGTACGCAATGTCGTCGATCGGGCGTTCGCATCAACACGCCATCGGATGTCGTTCGAGACGACTCAGTCAGACCGCCACGCGGTGGACGTTGACAATGCGGACAGGTTTCTGGCAAGCATTGGAACTCAGGATCAAGTCGTCGGCCGCATTGCGTACAGACGACATAGCCGTATTCATTCAGGCGATCGCGTATTCGATACGCCGTCGTCCACGTGACTATGAGATAAAGCGCCAGGGCAAAAGGTAAGAACAGGGACACGAGCATGTAAACACGTTCGAACAGCGTCGTGAGGCTTGGGGCGGCGGCTTGAAGAACACCGCCGCAAACGACAATCCACATGAGAAGCGGAACGCCCGTGAGGTATGGAAACCATGTTGATCGCTCTCGATAGAACCACGGGTTATGCAGCGTTGCGCGCTCAAACTCGGTCAGGCGAATACCGCGTGGCAGCCACGGCGCGAGATACCACGGCACGCGGTATCGCCGTTCATCCGGATTGAGATCACTTCGATCGAATGTGCGAGGATGGAGCATGCCGCAATCGAATGTACGGCACCGCATGACGCGGGACATGACGAATCCACGCCGTATACCGACACGTCATACGATCAGCGCTGGACGCTCGGCACCCACGCGGTCGTTCGGCCACCGATCGTGACGTGCTCGATCGCTTCGCCTGACTTCGTCCGCGCATCCTCCTGCTTGCCCCAGCGCTGGTGGAACAACCAGTTCTTCGGGAACCGCTTCTTGTCGCTGTTCACCTTCACGGCGGTCTCGATGACAGACTTCAACTTCGTTCGCACCAGCTTGGCCTCGGCATCCGACAACGTGTTCGCGCGGCGCTGCGGATCGATCTTCGCCTGGTAGAGGATCTCGTCGGCGATCCAGTTCCCGACGCCGGCGGCGAATTTCTGGTCCAGCAGCAAGGCCTTCATGAGCGCCGATCGCGATTGCAACTGTTCCACGAACACCTTCGGTGTCGGCAGATCGTGAAGCGGATCAAAACCGAGTGCGTTGAGCGGTGCTTCATCCAGCGGATTCTCACGGAGGCGAATGCGTCCGAGTCGCCGGGCGTTGGTCATGACCAATTCGCCGCCATCGTCGAAGATCATGTGAATCTTCGTGAAGCGTGGCGGCCATTCCTCTGGGTCATATGGCTTCTTGCCGGTCGATTCGAGGTTGAGCGGTTCGACCTGCGGGATCACGAACGCGCCGGTCATGCCGAAGTGGAACAATGGCCACGGACGTTGATCCAGTTCGAAGAACAGATGCTTGCCGCGACGATGCACCGCTTCAACGCGCCGGTTCCTGAGTTTGTTCTGCACGGTGCGCGGAGATTGGTCACAAAAGACGATGTCTTCCTTCTGATCGCATTTCACGCGAACGATCGTCCGGCCGACGGCGACCGATTCCGCGATCAACCGACCGCGTTCAACTTCAGGCAGCTCGGGCATGGGGCATCATCACTCCGGGGACAGCGTGGACTTCAAATTGACCTGCGCCGGCAGGAAGAGATCGTCATCCGTTTTAAGCGCGATCGATCCATCGCCGCGCACGATCTCCAAAACGGTTTCGCTTCCCGGATCATTTGAGATGAGGCGAACGCGACCCTGATCACATCGCCATGTGCCGCCGCTGGCCGTGCGCGTCGCCGCCTCGGTCGGTGTCGTCAAGTACGAAAACTGCAGGTTGGGATCGAACATCAGTGTGCCGTGCTGGCCGATCCATGTGCCGACGACATCATCCTCATCCACGTGCGGCGGGAGATTGAGGGGAATCCAGATGGATCCGAATGGATCACGAATCACCTGCTCGCCATCAATCACCATCACCGACATGCGCATCAGTTCCGTTAACTCCTGATACGGCTGGAGATCCACGCGCGCATACGTCACGCGGTCCCAGCGGCCGGTCTGCGAAGGTTTCCGATATCGGTTCGTCGTCGGATACAGCGCGTAACTCGCGTCCGCGCGAAGGTCGAGCAACCACGGCCCATTCGTATACCAGCGCGCCAGCGGATCTGCGTTCGCAGGATCAAGCTCGAGCGGGCCGGGCGGATCGTAGTACACGATCTGCTCCTCCTCGCACGCGACCGGCAGCAAGGCGAGTGAACACACAAGCACGAGACGACAGATGTGAATGATCATGTCAGACTTCCGGGGCGACGTCGCTGGGAATCGGGCGTGTCCTGATGGTAGCGAACTCAACCCATAACCGGCAGCTTCACGACGCGTTCAAGCTGTTCGGTCGGTTGGGCGATGAGATCGTACCCATCACTATCGACGATCGTACACCGCACGAGTTCCCCGGGACTCAGCGGTTCCGTGCTGTGCACGTACGTGAGTGAGTCGACCTGCGGCGCCTGGTGATAACACCGGCCGACATGCAGCGTGCCGGCATCCGTCACGCCGGTGGTTGATCGACCCTCGGTTTCGCCGGCGGCGACGTTGTCGATCAGCACATCGAACTGACTGCGCTGTTCCGCCACATACGCAGCGTTTTCGAACGCGAGTTGCTGCTGCGTGAGCATGAGTTCCGATTCGCGGTTCGCCTTGACCTCATCAGGCACATGCAATGTCGGATCTTCATCCATCGTGCCCGCCGGCGTGCCATCTTCATGGGAGTACTGAAACACGCCCATCATGTCGAACTGGAAGTCCTCAACGAAATCAACGAGCTGGCGATGGTCATCCTCGGTCTCGCCGGGGAAGCCGGTGATGAACGTTGTGCGGATCGCTACGCCGGGAATGCGTTCGCGGAGTTTGTGCAGCAACGCTTCCTGTTCTTCGCTCGTGATGTTTCGGCGCATCGTGGAGAGCATGTTGTTCGACATGTGCTGAAGCGGAATGTCGATGTACTTCACGATGTTGTCGAGCGATGCGATCGTATCGATCATCTCGTCGGTGAAATACGTGGGATAGACGTACATGAGTCGCACCCAACCGCCGCCATGTTCGCCAGCGACTTCGTTGAGTCCACGCAGCATGCCGACGAGTCCCTGATGGTCGCCGTCGTAGCCGATGTCGTAACCGTAGCTCGTGGTGTCCTGGCCGATCAGGTTCAGTTCGAACGTGCCATCGCGCATGAGATCGCGGGCTTCGGCGAGAATTGTGTCGAGCGGCTTGGAGCGCATCTTGCCACGAATGGAAGGAATGGTGCAGAACGCGCATTTCTGGTTGCAGCCTTCGCTGACGCGCAAATAAGCCCAATGGCGCGGCGTGAGTCGGAAGCGATTGCGATCATCTTCGAAGTAGCCGAGTCCCTGACCGTCGGCGCCGTGCACAGTGAGACCTGTGGTCTGCATGCCGCGAGCGCGGGCGGCTTGCAGCGCGTTGCCGGCGATCCAGTACTTCGGTGCCTCGGGATTGTCGACCGGCGAGTCATCACGTTCGGGCGCGACGCCGGTGACGGCTTCGATGATGTGATCGCGATCGAAGACGCCGATCATGGAGTCGATGCCCGGCGCCCATTCGAGAAGTTTGGCGCGGTGGCGTTGGACGAGGCAGCCGGCGACGACGAGTCGTTGCAGGTCGCCGCGTTCCTTTCGGCGCAGCGCATCCTGAATGACGTCGAGCGATTCGTCCTTGGAGGCTTCGAGGAAGCCGCACGTATTGACGACAATGGCATCCGCTTCATCGTGATCGGAGACGAGGTCGAAGCCGGACTGCGACAGCAGACCAAGCATCTTCTCAGAGTCGACGAGGTTCTTCGGGCAGCCGAGACTGACGAAGGCGATGCGTTGGATGTCGGCGGCGTTGGTCATGAAGGGAGCATTGTAGGACGGAGCGGGATTCGGGGTTCGGGATTCGGGATTCGGGTGATGAGGCTGTAGGCCGGGTCCTGCTGAACCCGGCATCTTCGAGCGGCGTGGATCACGAAGAACGATCAACGACCAACAGGCGGGGGCACAGCCCCCGCCCTACACAGCTCAGCTATCAGCTCCCAGTTCCCGGTTCACTGCCCATCGCCCATCGCCCATAGCTCACAGCCCAGTTTCCCATTGCATTTCCGTGACGGTCTGCGAGATTGTGATGACATGATCCGGGCCGTGTTCATCGCCATCCTGTTGTGCTTCAATTCCGCCGTTCACGCGAGTGAATTGCATGATGCGATTCGCGCCGGCGATCACGAACGGGTCAGGGCGCTGATCGAGGCAGGCGCTGATCTGTCTGAGATCGATACGAACGGTGAAGATCCGTTGGCCACGGCGATGTGGCACGACAATGCGCGGGCCGCGGCGATGCTGCTTGATGCCGGGGCGAATTTTGTGCCGTCTCGTCACGGTGAAGTCCTTCCGTTGCTGCTCTTCATCAAGCGCAGTGATCTGACACTGCAGTATCTCCAGCAGCATCGCGGCTCGTTGCAATATGGAGTCGCACAGCGTGCGTTGCTCTTCGGTGCTTCGAAAGGCGCTCTCGAAGTTGTTCAGGAGCTCGTTGTCCATCAGGACATACACGATCTGGACGACGAGAATGTTCACCACGCACTCGCGTTTGCTGCCGGCGACAATCAGGTTGCCCCCGCCAAATGGCTCTTGGAGCACGGCGCAGAACCGCTTCATGTTGTGGCTCGACAAACGGCGATGGAGCGTGCGGCAGAAGAAGGTGCACGCGATGTTATTGAACTCTTCATCGCGCATGGCGTCGATCCACATGGACTGACCGAATCAGGAAAATGCTACGTGGAAGTTGCGCTCGCAAGTGTCGTCAACAAGATCTGGATCGGGCGCTTGGCCGTGCTCACTCGAAACGCGCCGCCAGCAGAGGCGGCGAAGTGGGTTCGGGAACAGATGAAGCCTCGGCTGGACGTTGCGCGTTTCCTCTTGAATCAGCCGGGCGATCCGGGGCTCTCTCTTGAACACAAGAATCGAGCTCTGCACCGAGCAGCTCGAACCGGCGCGATCGATGTGATGCAGATGCTCATCAATCAAGGGGCCGAACCGGCGTACGTCGACGACAGTGGTCGTACCCTCATCCATCATGCAATGTGGGCCAATGACTTGAGTGCGATTCAGTTCGTTGAGTCACTGGGATTCACGGTGCTCCGTCCGGCCGACAAGAACGGGATCACGGCGCTGCATTGCGCGGTGCGCGCGGCCAATCGAGACGCCGTTCTGTACTGTCTTGACCATGGTGTGAGCATCGAAGCAGCGTTGACGACCGACATCGTGTTCGATCCGAAGGGCGAGGACCAGCTGACGGCCGGCTCACGCGCTCTTCACCTTGCGGCTGAGCAGGCATGGCCTGACATTGTTCGACTGCTTGTCGAGCACGGAGCATCGGCCAATGCGCAAACGGATCACGGCGAAACACCGTTGCTGTTCGCGTCCTACCACCGTGCCGACCAGAGCATCAGCCTGCTGCTGGATGCCGACGCTGATGTTGATCTGGCCAATCGAGATGGCTTGACGCCGTTGATGGTGTATCGCACGCCGATTGACCCGATACCGGACATCTATCGTCGCATGGCGCTGCGCACGCAAGCAGTCAATGCAACAGACGGCGAAGGACGGACGGCGCTCATTCACATGATTTCGAGCGGGCCGAGCCGCGCGATCGAAGCTCTGCTCGACCTCGGGGCTGATCCCACGATTCTGCCGGACGATGGTCGAAGTCTCCGCGATCGCATTGACCGGCGAAACAGATTCCGTCCGCTCCAGTTGCCCGATGCGATCGTCAATCGTCTTCTCTCGGCAGAACCGTCCCCCTGACATGCGCACACTATTCGTCACCATCCTGCTGCTCATGACTTCCACCGTTCACGCGGGTGAATTGCATGATGCGATTCGCGCCGGCGAGAACGAACGCGTCAAGGCACTGATCGAAGCAGGCGCTGACGTGAACGCAAAAGACGAGTTTGGCGTTCGCCCCATCACACTGCTCAACACTTCTCAGCAGATCAAGTTGGTGCCGGTGTTTCTGGATGCAGGCGCAAATTTTGACCCGAGGACGCGCGATGCTGAAGTGCTTGTCCGTGCAGCGCGTCTCGTCGACCACAGCATCGCAAGTCGTCTGCTTGTGTTGCAGCCATTGAGCAATCTAAGCGCGAATGTGATTCGTGAGACAATCTACAGTGCTTCAAGAACATCAGATGCGACCATTGTGTACGAGATGCTCATGTTGGCCGACGACGATGGCCTGCATCAGTTCGTTGCAGATACGGCTTTGCACGCTTGGAAGACGAGAGACCTTCAGGTGATGCTGCGACTGCTTCACGCTGGCGCCAATCCGAATGCACGAGAAGCGCGTGCTGTATCTATTCTGGAGCGTGCTGCACTGAACGCCTCTCCTCGAGCGGTTGAAATGTTGCTTGTCTACGGGGCGGATCCAGATACGCAAACGCATGATCGCAAGTCACTCGTCGCGAAAGTCATGCATGATGCGGTTGTGCGGCATCACTTCGCGTACGATCGATTCTACGATGCCGGTGATTGGCAGCAACTTGAGCGAGCACGTACGAATACCGCCGCACAGTGTCAGATTGTCGAGTTGTTGATTCGTGCTGGCGCCGACCTGACGGAACTACCCCAGTCACAGCTCTCATTCATGCAGGCCGCCACACAGGTTGGCGACGAGCGACTCGTGCAAATCATGGAAGATGAGGGTCTCGATCCGTATGAGACATGCACGGACGGCTTGACTCTTGCGCATCATGCCATGTGTGCCCAGGATGTGGATGTCCTTCGTTGGGTCGAACTCATGGGGCTTTCGTTGACCGAAGACTCCAATCCACATCGGATATCACCATTGCACGTCGCAATTCGTATGTCGAATGTTGATGCCGCAGACGCGTGTATTCGAGCCGGCGCACGACTAGACGATGAATTGAATTCAGGTCAGTTTCGCATCTATCTGCGGTCGACTCCGGCGGGTTCAAATTCGCTACACATTGCCGCGGCACATGGCAGTGACTGGATGATCCGCTATTGCCTTGGGCATGGAATGGACGTCAGTGCCACGACTGCTGATGGCGAAACTCCATTGATGATTGCGGAGCGCATGGAGCGAAGCGAGATCGCTGAAATGCTGATGGCAAAAGGCAGGACGACGACTTCTCGGGAGAATGCAATCAAAGATCCTGTGCAGAACACGAACGACCAAGCTCAACATGTATTGACCATCCAGCCTTCTCCCGGACATGCGCACACTGTTCATCACCATCCTGTTGTGCCTCACTTCCACCGTCCATGCCAACGACCTGCACAATGCAGTTGGCAACGGGGACTATGTCACGTTGCAGGAACTCATCGATGCCGGCGTGGATCTCGAAGCGCCCGGCCGACGGAATCGGCGCGCACTCACCATGGCGGTGCGACGTGGAGATTTCACGTCGTTTGAGATGCTGCTCGACGCCGGCGCTCGATTCGATCCGGCATCTGCCGATGCGCGCATGATTCGACATGCGATTCGGAGCAGTCGTATTGATGTCGTCGACCGAATCCTCACGCTGCCGGGTGTGGATTTCTCCGTGATGCCGGTTGGCCCGACTCTGCATATGGCGGCGTACAAAGGTGAAGTTGAGGTGCTGGATCGATTGCTCACCGAGCGGGCACGGTTCAAGCCGCTGGACAACTCAGAACGTTCGGTGCTGACCAGTGCAGTCAGCGGGCGATCATTCGAATGCGTGGAGCTGCTCCTCAAGCATGGTGCTGATCCGAATGAAGGCAGTTCCGAGGGGCGATCCGCGCTGGAAAAAGCGGTGTCGGATTCCACGCCGGAAATCGTGCGAGCGTTTCTTCGTCATGGCGTCGACATCAACCACATTGACAAGAATGGACTGACTTTACTCATGCGCGCCATCACTCGCGTGTGGCAAAATCAGAATTACGTGTTCTGGCAGCGGCAACTCGGGACAACGGTTCATGTGGAGCGAGCGCAACAGCAAGTGCAGGATGGCAAGGCGATCGCCAGACTGTTGGTCGAGCGCGGCGCCGACCTCGAAGCCACGAGTCCGCGCGGTACCACCGCGTTGGCGATGGTGGCACGAACTGATGATGTCGCGCTCCTGCAGATGATCGTCGATCGCGGTGCCGACGTCACCACGACCAATGTCGCCGGCATGAGCCTGATTCATCATGCGATGTACGCTCGGGATCTCGAAGTGATCCGCTACATCGAATCACTCGGCTTCAGCGCCTTGCAGACATCGGACACCGGCTTGACGCCATTGCACTGCGCGGTTGATGCATCGTTCCTCGAAGGCATCAAGTACTGCACCCGACGAGGCGCTTCGCTCGAAGCCGGAACGACCGAAGAACTGAAACTTGACCAGGTCGGCAAGGTGCCCGCGGGAACCCGGCCATTGCACATTGCCGCACGTCGATATCAGCGTTCGATCATTCTCGAACTCATTGCACAGGGCGCGAACCTCGAAGGAGCCGCTGGTGATGGCCAGACACGATTGATCATGGCTGTCCGTCAAGGCCATGTCGATCCGGTTCGCGTGTTCCTTGAGTCCGGCGCTGATCCCGATGCGGCTGACGATCTCGGGCGCACGCCGCTCATGCATGCGGTGCTCAATCGGCACAACGCTGCGTTTGATCTCCTCTGGGCGTATGTGACGGATATCAATCAGGCCGATCGCGATGGCATGACCGCGCTGCATCACGCGATGTCGCGCGGCTTCACCGGTCAGCAACGTGCCATTGAGTTGATCGGTCGCGGTGTCAGCCGATCGCCGGTGAATGCGGAGGGGCGAACGCCGCTCATGTGTTATCAAGGTAAGCGAATCACGTCGGATCGGACGTTGATCGACCTGTTGATCGAGGGCACCGACGACATCAACGCGACGGATCACGAGGGCTGGACGACGCTCATGCACATGATTGAGCACGGCTCGCCGTATGCGGTGCAGGCGCTCGTGGAACGCGGCGCGGATCGATCGGTGATTGCCAATGATGGCACGACGCTATCGACATTGCTTGAGGAGCGCATGGCGTGCAGGCGATGTCGGCCGTTGTCTGCGGATATTATTGCATTGCTTCGACAGCCGTGATCAGGACTTGATCTTAGCGGTGGATGGCGTCTTGGCAGGAAGAGCGCTCGGCGCGCCGTAGAGGCCTTCGCGTCGAATGTACGACACGACCGCGGGATCGATTACGTCGGTGGGCGTTACGCCGTGTGCGAGGTCGGCGCGGATTCCCGTGGAACTGGCATCGATGAGCGGCACCGGCACGGTCCAGTCGAGCCAGTGTGTTGCTTCATCTTCGCCGTACTGTTCGATCAATTGTGCGCGAAAGACGTCTTCGGTCAGCGGGGGGCGCAGCATCACCACTGGCGTCGCGAGTTCGATGATGGCGCTCCAGTCCTTCCATCGGTGGAATGACAATGCCTGGTCCGCGCCGATCAGGAGTCGAAACCGAACCGATGGCGAGTGCATTGCACGGAGCTGGCGAAGCGTGTCAATCGTGTAACTCGGACCTTCGCGGTCGAACTCGAGCGTGGAGATGTCGGCATTCGGGACATCGGCGAGTGCGATCGCGAGCATCGCGAGGCGATGGTGCCGATTCGCGGGTGACTGATCCTGTTTGTGCGGGCTGATCGCCGCCGGCACATAAAGGATGCGCGTACACCCCAGAAGGTCTGCGACCAGTGGGGGAAGCGTCGTGTGCGCGACGTGCGGCGGATCAAAGCTGCCGCCGTAGATCAGCATGGTCCCGGATTCGTCTTTCACGGCCACATCCTATGACGCGAATGCCACAATCTCGCGATCAATGCGCGGAAACAACGCTTTTGTAAGGGGTTAGGGGAACGTGAAGGTCCTCTGGGGCGAGGCGAGGCGTGCACGGTCGTCAAGGCCGGCTTTATCGGACGGGAGGAGATGAGGTAGATGGCAGAAGGCAGATGGCTGAAGGCCTTTTCGCTCTTCCCTCTCCGCTACTCCCTGACCGGGCCGTTGTCGATCAGCCGAACATCATCGACACGCGCGGCGATCAACGCTCGCGCCGGTTCATCGAGCGAGTCGATCGGCATCAACGTCTCGGCGTGTCGAATCACGGCGTAATCAGGCCGGACATCGTGCGCGCGCAGGATCTTCTTCATCTGCGATTCGCCTTCATCCGGCGATGTCGTGTTGATCGCCGCCTTCAACGCCCGATTCAATCCCAGCGCCCGCGCACGCTGATGCGCATTGAGATACTGATTCCGGCTGCTCAGTGCCAACCCATCGAGGTCGCGCTCCGTCGGGTGACCGAGAATGTCCAGTTCACCCCAGCGTCCTGACTCGTACGCTTCATCCACCATCGCGGCGATGCTGAGCAGTTGCTGATAGTCCTTCTCGCCGAAGATCGCATACCGCGGCCGGACGAGATCAAACAAGCGCGCCACGACTTGCAACACGCCTTCAAAGTGACCGGGGCGAACTTTCTCTTCCAAGCGCGGCTGCGTCGCAACGTCCGGCAGCGACGGCACGTCAATCGCATCATCCGTCGGATAGACCGACTCGACATCCGGCGCGAAAATCACATCCGCGCCGTATCGACCCGCGCTCATCACATCCTGTTCAAGGGTGCGCGGATAGCGATCAAGATCCTCGTCCGGCCCGAATTGCGTCGGGTTCACGAAGATGCTCACGATCACCGGCAGTTCGGTCGCGACGGCAGCTTCGATCAAGGCGAAGTGGCCGGCGTGCAGCGCGCCCATCGTGGGCACGAACGATGATTCGTGATACGGCGCAAGCTCTTCAGCTGTGGTGATGACGGTCGGAACCACGGGTTCAGTCCGTAAACCGTTGCACGATCAAGGTGTCGTTCTGGCCGCCAAACCCGAAGCTATTGGACAGGCAGACATCCACCGGTGCCTGGCGAGGCTCGTTCGGGACGTAATCGAGATCGAGATCTGGATCCGGATCGTGCAGGTTGATGGTCGGCGGCAACATGCCGTGCTGAATGGC
>JBCCFX010000074.1:0-16240 GCA_039029515.1 Planctomycetota bacterium | reverse complement strand
CTAGGAATTCCTCGTTGAAGACCAATAATTGCAATGGTCTATCCCCAGCACGATGAAGTTTCAGAAGATTACCCACACCTATCGGTGAAGGAAGAACTCGCTGACTTCATCGGCCGGCGTGCGCGTCGAGAGCGGCAACGATGCCGGGGCAACGGAAGCGTACGAACGCGTCGTGGAACTCGATCCTGACAACGCCGTGGCGAATCACGACCTAGGCATTCTCGCCAAGAAGCGAAACGACTGGACCGAGGCTGGCCTGCGATTTGAACGGGCGCTCGAGCTCAAGCCGGATTACACCAACGCTGCGTATCAGCTCGGCATCGTGCGCGAGCAGCAAGGCGACAATGACGCGGCGATCTTCCTCTATGAAGCGGTGCTCAAACGCGACCCGGAGAACACGCGCGCAGCCCAGCGTCTCGAACGGCTCCAGGCGCTCCAGGACAGCCCGGAGTAACTGGCGGGTACACTGCAACGCATGGCTCCGACGAATACCGCCAACACGTCATCGTCGGATGATGCATCGCTGCCGACGTGGGCAGCACTGCTCATCCTGACCATCGCCGGCATCATCGCGTACGCCAACGTCACGCAGGCGACGTACGTGTACGATGACCGGGAACGCGTGATGACCGAGACGTCGATCCGCGCGCTGCCGGACCTCGGCGAAGTGCTCGGCGCCACACGTCGACCAGCCGTGAATCTCTCGCTAGCGCTGAACTACGTCATCTCGCCGAAAGACGACACAACGGGCAATCCTGAACCGATCGTCTTTCAGCTCACGAATCTCATCATTCATATCGCGACAGCGTGCGCGCTCTTCGCGCTGATCCGGCGATCGCTGTACCTCGTACGAGGCAGCCGGGGGACCATGCAGACGTGGGTTGCGCTCGCAGCGTCGCTCTTATGGGTAGTCCATCCACTGACGACGCAATGTGTGCCATATATTATCCAACGCGGCGAATCGATGGCGGCGTTGTGTTACGTCCTGACGCTCCTCGCCCTTGCGAAGAGCGCCTCGACCGACCAACGTCGTCGCTGGCTGCTGCTCTCCGTTGCGTTGTGCGGCGCCGGCATGCTCACCAAGGCCACAATGGTGACGGCGCCGATCGCCGCCCTGCTCTACGACCGCTGCTTCATGTCCGGCACGTTCATGCGTGCGCTCGGCCTTCGCGCCGTGTATTACGTCGGCCTCGCCGGGACATGGATTCTGCTCGCCGTCACCGGCGTGATTCAAGGCATCTTCAGTACTGATCGAGCTGAGAACGCAAGCGTTGGTTTCTCATACGCGGCGCGCGAGGACGGTTTGAGCTCGTTCGAGTATTTCCTCGCGCAGCCCGAAGTGATCCTTCACTACCTGCGCCTCGTCGTCCTGCCAACCGCGTTGTGCCTTGATTACGGATGGACGCCCGCATCAGGCATGCGCATGATCATGCCGCTCATCGTGGTGAGCCTGCTTGGCCTCGGCGCGCTGTATCTCCTGTGGAAGAAGCCGCCGCTTGGCTTCGTCGCGGCCTTGTTCTTCCTGATCCTTGGTCCGACATCGAGCTTCATCCCAATTCAGGATCTCGCGTACGACCACCGCATGTACCTTCCGCTCGCGTGCGTGATCACGTTCGGCATCACGATCTGTTGGCGATGGCTTGGCACACGCGAATCAGATGCACCACCACCACTTGAGTTCCTCGTCCCGGTCATCATCGGTGCGATCGGTCTCGCAACGATGACGCTCATGCGCAATGCGGATTACCGGGATCCACTGGTGATGTGGCGCGATGTCGTGATGAAACGGCCGGATAACCCGCGCGGGCACCTGCACATCGGCACGCATCTGATGCGAGAAAACAGTGTTGCGCTCCTGCCAGATGCGCGCAAAGCGTTTGAGAAGGCGCTGGAGCTTCGCCCGGACTACGCGGAAGCTCATCTCAACCATGGCGCTGTGCTCGGATCACTCGCGGATGTCGCGACGATTGAGCGCTCGAACGCAACGACTGATGAGAAACGTGAGCAGCTCGACCGTGTTGCCGCCACGTACTATCGACTGTCGGTCAAGGCGTTCAAGCGGTATATCGAACTCAAACCCAATTCGGTCTTCGGCTACACGCAGCTCGGTGTGACGTATGTCCGCCTGCGACGCTTCGACGATGCGATCGACACGCTCGATCAGGGGTTGGCCATTCGCCCTCGATTTGGCCAGGCGAAGTCTGCCATGGCGGTTGCACTGACCATGCGCGCGACCAACTCACTCAATGCCGGCGACCCGGCAGAGGCGATTCCCGACTACGAACGCGCAATCTCCTTGAACCCGGATCTTGCCGATGCGCACCGATTGCTCGGTGTCGCGCGCCAACAGGTCGCTGATCGCGATGCCGACGGCTGAGACGCGACGCGGTACACTTCTCCTATGTCGAACTCGACGGTGAGTCTGGTGATTCCCGGCCGCAATTGTGCGGCGACGCTGCGTCCCTGCCTCGATGCCGTGACCGCAATCGCAGCGCAGCCGGAATCACCTCTCGCGGAAATCCTCTTCGTCGACGATGGTTCGACCGATGACACCGCCGACATCGCGGATAGCTATGAACACGTCACGCGCGTCGAGGGTGAAGGGAAAGGCCCGGGCCACGCGCGCAATCTCGGCTGGCGTCGTGCGAGCCAACCCCTCGTCTGGTTCGTTGACGCTGATTGCGTTGCCGAACCCGATGCACTCGCACTGCTGCTTCCGCATCTTGAGGATGGCGCACACGGCGGCGTGTCGGGCAGCTACGGCAACATGCGGCCCGACTCACTCCTCGCGTGTCTGATTCACGAGGAAATCATCGATCGCCATCGACGCATGCAGGCCGATGTCGATTTTCTTGCCACGTTCAATGTGCTGTACAGGCGAAATGTGCTGGAAGACGTGCAAGGCTTCGACACGCGATACCTGAAGGGTCAGGATGCTGAGTTGTCGTTTCGCGTCATGGATGCCGGGCACAAACTGCGGTTCGAACCGCGGTCGCTCGTCGGGCACTTTCATGAGCATCGTTGGCTCGGCTATTTCCGCACGCAACGTCAGCAGGGGTATTGGCGCGTGTGGCTTCACCTGTCACATCGCGGCCACAGCACTGGCGATTCCTATTCAAGCCTGCTCGATCACGTCCAACCGCCGCTCGCAATGCTCATCCTGGCATCGCTACCGCTGCTCGCATTCCCGCCGCTGTACTGGATCACCGTCGCCCTGAGCGCCCTGCTGGCGTTTGCGCAGGTTCCGTTGACATTTCGGATCATCGCACACACGAAGCATCCGAAGTACATCATGTTCGGCGCCATGAGCTTCCTCCGAGCCTTCTGGCGCGGCATTGGAATGTCGCTCGGCACGCTTCACTATCTGCTCCGCAAAGATGCGCGCACGCCGCGCACGACCTGAGCGCCCACCATGCAAATCGCGTACCTCGTCACTTCATTTCCGGCGCTCTCCGCGACGTTCATTCTGAACCAGATCACGGGGCTCGTGGCGCGCGGTCATGACGTCCACATCTACGGCGATCGGCCCGGCGATACGGAGAACATCAGCGATGAGGTTCACCGCCTGAAGCTGCTCGACGTCACCACTGCCCCACCGATGCCATCAACTGCAGTCGCGCGTCTCGCATGTTCCCCATTGCCGTTTGCCCGGCTCATGATGCGTCGACCAGGCATCGCGCTCCGGAGCCTCAGAGCATCGATGTACGGCGGACAGGCGAAGAACCTGAACCTGCTGTACTGCGCCGATTCCATCAAGTCGCCGCAGACGTACGATGCGATTCACGCGCACTTCGGCCCCAATGGCGTGCGCGGAACCTTTCTGCGTGACGTTGGTCTGCTCAATGGTCCTCTGCTCACGACATTTCATGGCTACGACATGACACGCACTGTGCGCGGGGCTGGACGCAATGCGTACGAGCACCTCTTCGCGACCGGCGATCGTTTCCTGCCCATCAGTGAACACTGGCTTGAACGCCTTCTTGATCTCGGCGCGCCAGCGTCACGCACGATCGTCCATCACATGGGGATCGATCCAACACAGTTCACCTATACACCCCGGCTGCGCGATGACACATCGCCGACCAAGATCCTCTCCATCGCCAGATTGGTGGATAAGAAAGGCATCGAGTATGCGATTCGTGCGATCGCCAGGACTGAATCGCCAATTCAGTATCGCGTCGCGGGCGATGGGCCACTGCGCGCCGAACTCGAAGCACTGATCGACGCCTGCAACGTCCGCGATCGCGTGGAGATTCTCGGCTGGAAATCCAACGCCGAGATTCGTGCGCTGCTGGACGAATCGCATCTCCTGCTGGCACCAAGCGTCACGGCCGCCGATGGCGACAAAGAAGGCATTCCTGTCGTCCTGATGGAAGCGATGGCGATGGGAATTCCGGTGATCAGTACCGTGCACAGCGGCATCCCGGAACTGGTGGACCACAACGTCAGTGGTCTGCTCGTCGAAGAACGCAACGTCGAATCGCTTGCCGAAGCGATCGAGTCGCTCTGCCGAACGCCGGATGTCTGGGCTTCGATGGGCCGCGCCGGCGCGGATGTCGTCGAGGCGAACTTCAACATTGACCGGCTGAACGATGATCTCGTGAAGCACTTCGAAGCGGCATCGAATCGTCATTCCGACGATTGATCACGCTCATATTGATGCAGGCGCGCACCGCGCAATCCGACGAGCACGCCGGTGGCGTTGTAAAGGTGCCACAGGCTTCGAACCCAACCGCGCTTCCCTTGGACGAGTCCGAGCGGCAGCATCAGCACGCCCTTGATGTACGACCATATCGCGCGAAGCAAGAGTTGTCCGCGTACGGCCATCGTCGCTGATGTCGAGAGCGCGTTATGCGCCAGTTGATTCCCGCCGTGATGCGCGCGTCGAAGCACCCACGACGCCGTCGCTCGATCAGGCGGCACGCGTTCATGCACGATCGCATCGTCGGCCCACACGATGACGAAGTCGGCATCGTTCACGCGCCGATAGAACTCGCGATCGCTTCCGCCCGCCTGACCGATGGACTCATCGAATGGCACGGAAAATCGCTCGAATACGCGGCGCCGAGTCAGCACGTTGCCGGTATCCGCCGTATCACGTCGCTCGCCCGTTGCGTATCGCTTGCGGTTGAACAAGGTTCCCTCGGTCACCCACCGCGGCGTATCCGCGTCGAACCTTCGCAGCGTCGGCCCGGCCACGACATCGGCGTCGAATGTCTCCATCGCCTGCATCAGCGCATCGAGCCACTGTTCCTCGGGAACTTCATCATCATCGATGAATGCTAGCATGTCCGCATCAGGTGCCATTTCGGCCACCACACGATTTCGCGCGAAGGGAATCCCCGCACGAGGCTCGACGACGTACCGAACCGGCAGCGCGATATCCCATCCTGCGTCATCAACCGCGTTCTCCGCTGAGGCGGCCGCGTCGTTATCCACGACAATGACATCGATTGCCGGCGGCGGTCCGGAGAACGTCAACCGATCCAGCCCGCGCAGCAATGCGGCGAGGCCGTCGGGACGCTGAAACGTGATGATGCCGATGGTGACTCGCATCGCGCACGCATCGTACCGTCGCGCGACCGGCTATGATGCGGCCGCGCTGCCATGACCGATTCTTCACCCCTCGTCACCGTCGTCGTTCCCACGTGCAATCGGCCGGATCTTATCCGTCGATGTCTCGATGCCCTTGCCGTCCAGACGTACAGCGCCATGGAAGTCATCGTGGTGGATGATGGTTCAGACGACGACACGCCGGACGTGCTGCAGGCGTTTGGCGAAGCGCATCCGGACCTGAACTACCGCTGGTTGCGCAATGAGACGAACCTCGGCGCGAATCCGAGCCGAAATCGCGGCATCGACGACGCAAACGGCTCGTTCATCGCATTCCTCGATAGCGATTGCATCGCCGAGCCGGACTGGCTCGAACGGCTCATGGCCGCGTTCACATCGGAGGACATCGCCGCCGTCACTGGGCTCGTCCGCGACCCGGAACCGACGAACATCTATGAATTGACGTTCAAAGGAACGCATCGAATGGGTTCGGCTGGTGAGGCGCATCGACTCGTCGCCGGCAACATGGCGATTCGGCGCGATCTGCTGATGAAGTACCGACTGGATCACGACCGCGCGGAAACGGCGAAGCTGAAGGACGGACGCGTCGACACCGCCGTGTCCGGCCGGGGCGATGAAGAAGGTCTGTCCATCATGCTTCGACGGGATGGGCATCGAATGCGGACCGCGCCAGATGCCGCGGTGTTCCACGAACACTACTACACTCGCCGGTCGTTCTTTCGGCAGGCGGTCCGAGGCGGTCGATCGGCGGCGCGACTGGTCTACAAGTATCGACTGCCGCCACGCCTCGACATGCTGCCGTTCATCGTGACGTACATCGCGCTGCTGATCGCATTGCCGCTGGCGTTCGCGATTGGATGGTGGCTGATGATCGTCCCTGCGGCATGGGCGCTGCTCGCGCTGGCGGCGATCACGTACAACGACATCGCGCGCAAGGGCAAGACGGTGTTGGAGACGGCGAAGTCATTTCCGGTCCTGCTCGCGTATTACCACGTCCGACTGTGGGGCTACGTGACCGAAGCGATTGCGTTGCGGCTCGGGATGCGTGATGTGACGAGGGTGTAGTTGGCTTTTGGCTGTTGGCTGATGGGCGAATCGTAGCCCCGGCGTATGAACTCAATCCCAACTCAATGTGGCGCCATCTTCGGACATCGCCGTCGTGATGCCGAGTTGTGCATCTGATGGCGCAAAGAGCTGCCTCATTTTCTCATATCGGCCATCTACTTCTGTTCGTCCGTCGCTGTAGACGATATTGCCGACCCACTCATCATGGGGTCGGTGAAACTCATTGGTGATCGATGATGTGTCGACATCACCATCGCGCGGTCCGCGCGTCGACAGCAGTGCGTGATCCGATCCCCGGGTCTTGCACCACGCCTTGGTCAGCGCCGGATCGCGCAGCACGAGGTTCGCAAACGACACATGGGACTCCGTGGCCAGATCACATGCCAGCGTGTCATCCCAGAACCGGCCTTCGACGGGCGCGTAGCATTCATAGTTGTAATCCACCTTTTCGACGACGCGCTTGCTCACCTCGGCGTGACTGATCAACAGGTCTGCCGTGTAATAGTCGTCCATGACCATCGCACTATGCAGCCGGGCAGTTGTGTTCTGCGTCACATCTGGCTCGCCACGACCGTCGACCCAAAGCGACGTGCCTTCGACCATCACCGGCTGACGACGAATCATGCTCGGCAACGGAAATGTCCCGTTGTGATCATCTGCATACACCGCGTAGGCAGAGAACATGTGTGACAACTGGACAGATTCTCTGAGTAATTGAGCCCGACCCATGCCACCACCACGATTGAAGGCGGGCAGAATGACCGCCGCAATCACAAGCAACACGCCAACGCCAACGATGACACCTGTCAATTGCACCAGCGTGAATCCACGTCGAGTTCTGTATGCACATGCCATGAAAGCCTCCGATACTGTGAAGACATACGGACCGCGCACCGGCGTGGTTCTTCGGTTCACGCCGTCGCGACAAATTGACACAACGACCGTGTTGCATTTCTGCAACGCAGATGCATCTCGCAATTTGTTCTGATCAGACCCTCGGAACTTACCGGCGTTGAATACCGGGCTTCGGCAACGTATCGAGATCACGCTGCAATCGACGTTCGGAGAACTCGATCAACAGATCATGCACCGGCCGAATACGTTGCGATTCACCGCGCACCTTGTGACGTGCCCAACCCGTTGGCCACTCGTACCGAATGTCATATCGACGCGTTTCCGGCTCGTTGGTCGACTCGATGTCCTCGTACGCCCAACGTGCTTCATCGATCCGCAATTGCAGCGTATCGAGATCATCGACGGAGAGAATCGTGGTGTACGACATGCGCTCGGCAAGTGCATTCTGGCCGCCGCCAAATCCGAACGTGCCATCTTCTTCGACGCGATACAACGCGATCACGTTCCCGTCATCGCGATACATCATCTCGACCATGAAGGCGTCGCCGCGCGCGGGCGGCACGCGGCCATCGCTCGCGCAGCCGGTCGCGCCGATACATGCGCTGCAGGTCAACATGGCCAGCAGCACGCGACACCACATCAATTGGTTCATCGATTTCACCTTCGTTGAATTCGGTATCGCGCATACGGATCCGGACCGAAGTCGTACCGCACCGGGCGCACCAATCGTTCCGGTTCGGGAATGTCCGCCGCCCACGCCAGTGACGCGAGGTAGCGCACCAATGGCGTTGCGACCGCGTCATCCGTGTCGCCGGGACCAAGGCGCGCGACCTGCCAGCGCTCGCCGCCCGCGGTCACGGTGATCAGCGTCACGGTTTCGTCTTCGCCGACCATGATCAGTTGTTCGCTCCTGGGCGGCTCGCCAGCATCAGGGGCATCGAGGCCAAGTTCGCCAAGAAGACCCCACAACTGTGCCATCTGTGCCTGCTTCAGGACGCGACGTTCAGGCGGCAGCCGATCGGCCGCCGGTGGCAGGTCGGTGCCGAAGTGCAGTGCACCATCGGGAAAGACCACAAATCGCCCCGGCCGGCGATGGGCGAGCGGCGACTCGATCTGATCCGGCCCGGCGGCCACCAGCACATCCAAAGCAAAATCCTGCGGGGCAATGCCGAAGACATCATCCGACGCGACAGACACCGGCTCGGGATCGCTGGCACAGCCAACGAGCAGGACGATCAGGAGCAACCATCGCACATGCATCATGGCCGCAGTGTACCCGGTGACCGATTCCGCGCGTCCGCCCGTTGGCGTCCGGGCCGCGAATGAGTACGCTGCGCGTCCTATGTACGCAAGCACCGTCTGGCTCAACGACTATCTCGATCCGCCCGCCTCCGCCGACGAGCAGGCTGAACTCCTGACCCGCGCCGGTTTTCCCCTGGAAGACCGCGAGGATGTGGAGGACGGCAACGACGTTCGCCAGGACTTCGAAATGACGTCCAATCGCGGCGACTGCACATGTCATCTCGGCATGGCGCGGGAAATCGCCGCCCTGTCCGGCCGGACGCTCAAGACACCCGATACGTCGGTCAATCCCACCGGCAACCGCGCCGCTGACGTCGTCACTGTGACCAACGATGACAAGGAAGGTTGTCCGCGGTACACCGCGCGCATCATCAAGGGTGTCAAAGTCGGGCCATCGCCGGATTGGCTCGCCGCTCGTCTTCGCGCCCGCGGCGACATCCCGCGTAACAACCTGGTTGATGCTACGAACTACGTCCTGTTTGAGATGGGTCAGCCGACGCACGTGTTTGACCTCGCCAAGCTGAAGGAATCGAAGATCATCATTCGGCGCGCGACGAAGGACGAGCCATTCCTGCCGTTGGGAGAAGGCGCAACCGAAGTGAAGCTGACCACCGATGATCTCGTGATCGCCGATGCGGATCGTCCGGTCGCACTGGCCGGCGTCAAAGGCGGCGCGCTCACCGCAGTCGATGAATCGACGGTCGATATCCTCGTTGAAGCGGCCACGTTCGCGCCGGTCACCGTGCGTAATACATCACGTCGACACGGCATCGCCAGCGATTCGAGCTACCGATTCGAACGCGGCGTCCATCCTGCAGGCATCGATGCCGCCGCAGATCGACTGTGCCATCTCATCCTCGATCTGTGCGGCGGCGAGTTGTACGAAGGCGTCGTTGAAGATGGCAGCGCGATCCCGGCACCGATCACCGTCACCATGCGCACGCAGCGATGTCGTGACATTCTCGGCGTTGAGATCGCTGATGAGACGATGCGGGAATCGCTGGATCTGCTTGGGTTTCAGCCGAAACTCGAGGCCGGCGTACTGCACTGCACGGTGCCATCGCATCGCATGGATATCGTCCGCGAAGTCGACCTGATTGAAGAAGTCGCGCGTGTGTACGGTCTCGATCGCATTCCGATCGCCGACACGCTGCAGATTCGCGTCGCCGCACCGCAAGCGCGCGAATTGGCGCGAACCGCGATCAACAACGCGCTGGTCGGCATGGACTTCGTCGAAACGATCACGCATTCGCTTGTCTCCGAGAAGGCCGCCGATGCGTTCCTCGCGCCGGGCACCGGCCCACTGCGCGTCGACGATGAACGTGCGAAGTCAGAACCAGTGCTGCGACCATCCGTCGTGCCGAGCCTGCTTCGGGTTCGTAAGCACAACGAAGACAATGGCGTGCATGATCTTCGGCTGTTCGAGAGCGCTTCGACGTTTCACGCGGAGGGCAATGCGCACGTCGAACACATTCGACTCGGACTCGTGATGGATATGCCCGGACACGATGAAGGCATTCGCCCGATGCGCGGTGTGATCCAGCGCCTTGGCGAGATTCTGCACGGTCCTGATGCGACGGTCGAGTTCGCGCCGATCGACACGCTGCCCTGGCTCGACGCCGGCGCTGAGGTTCGCCTGAACGGCACATCGATCGGCTGGGCGGGAACGGTCGCCGACCATGTGCGCATGACATTTGACCTCTCGGTACCCGTGCTCGTCGCGGACATCGATGTCCATCAGTACTACGATGCGTTCCCACCGGACACGACGGCGCGCGAACTGCCCCACTTCCCGGCGATCGAGCGTGACGTCTCGGCGATCATCGATGAGCACGTGCGCTGGCAGCAGGTCGCGTCGCTGATCGAGTCGTTGAAGCCGGAACATCTGGATGCGACGGAGTTCGTGACGGTCTTCCGCGGCAAGCAGATTCCGAAGGGGCGAAAGTCGCTGACACTTCGTGTGCGTTTCCGCGCTGAGGATCGCACGCTGCGGCACGAAGAAGCCGACGGCGCAATGAACGCCATCATGGCGGCGCTGGCCGATCAACTCGGTGCCGAGATCCGCTCGTGACCATTGCCGATCAGCCATTCGGCGATCTGCTGGACGGACTCGCGTCCAAAGCGCCCACGCCGGGCGGCGGCGCGGTCGCGGGCATGACTGCGGCCACTGCGGCCGCCACGGCGGAAATGGTCGTGGCGTATTCGGTCGACAAGAAATCGCTGGTGTCGTTTCGCGATCAGAATCTTGAAGCTCAGCAGCGTCTTCAGGCGTGGCGGCACGAAGCGCTGCATCTGGCGGATGCCGATGCGCAGGCGTACAGCACACTGAACCGTCTCTGGAAACTGCCGAAGGACGATGCCGACCGAGTTGCCAACTGGACGGCGGCGGTGGACGCCGCCATCGCCGCGCCGCAGGGCGTACTCACCCTGTGTACCGCGCTCGCCGAGTGCCTCGACGAACTCGCGACCACCACGAATCCCATGCTCGCGAGTGATCTCGCAATTGCGGCGATCCTGACGTCGAGTGCCGCGTCGTGCGCGACGTGGAACGTCCGTGTCAACCTGCCGCTGCTCGATGATCAGACGCGAGCCACAGCACTTGATGCGGCATGTTCTCGGTCGACCAATACGATCCAGGCGCTGGTGGAATCCATCGAGCAATGTTGCCGCCGGGACACGTAAAGGAACCCGGTCGATCTCGCCGATGACAGGTCGGTGAGCGATCCACAGGATCAACTCGAACTCTCCTGGCGTCCGCGGCCTGCCGGCTCGCGCGATGATGCCCAGACACGACCGCGACGGTTCCTGTCCATCTGGTTCCGCTGCTGCCATGTGTACGGCAGGATTTATCGAAATTCCACCGGCACGCGATACGAAGGCCGATGTCCTCGATGTGGCTCGCACGTCGATGCCGGCATCGGACCCAACGGCTCCGCCACACGCATGTTCGAAGCCCGCTGATGGCGGCTCGATCGCGCTGGACCGTGCGAAGGCCATGCATCCAGAGATCAATCATGTGAAGGCGCTCAGATGAGGCGCTTCGGGCGATCGCCCGGCGGCACTTCGTTCGCGCGATGGCTCGGCGGCGGTGGCGGCGCCGCTGGCTGCGGTGCTTCCGCGTTCTTCTTCTTCGGTGCCTTCGCTGGCTTCGGTGCTTTCGCACGAGGCGGCGTTGCCGGCGCGGCCGCAGGCATAATCGGTGCGGCTGCTTCTTCGTGGGTGATCGTCGATTTCAGCGCACCCGCAGCGCGACCGCCGTGCAGGCTCGTCGCCTTGATGCCGCTGGCTTCAGCTTCCAGTTCCGGATCGATCCAGTAGTCGGCTTCAGGCACGCCGGCTTCGACGCCCATGTTGAATCGCACGGCGGCTACCGCCGCGCCGACGATACAGACAAGTGGAAGCAACAGGTACAGCGCCGCCGTGACCGTATTGAACTCCTGGCCCGTTTCCATCAGGAACTCGTACGAACAGAACGGGCCGTTGCCCCACGGCAATTCAAGCGCGTTCCCGATCGGCAACACAAGCACACTGACCGCGACCGTCCAGGCGAATGAAGACACCGTGCGATCAACGCCGGGCGTCGCCGAACCAGCGCACAACAGCACACCAGTGAGCACCAGCGGAATCATGACGATCATCGCGAGCTTGCCGAATCCGCCCGACATCGACCACATGAGTTCGAACAGTCGATCCCACTTTGATCGAATCTCAAGCGCGGTGTACTCAGGCGTCGGCGGCTCTTCCTGCAACTCGACCGGCAGTTCTTCAACCGCAGCGGTGTTGGTGGCAAGCGGATCAAATGTACGCGGCTCAGAGATGTTGGTCGGCAGTGTCTGGGCGGCGTCGTTCAACACCTGCGTCCGAATCACTTCACCCTCGGTGAGGGACGTCATCGACACGAGGGTCCAGATCAGCAAGTGAACCATCAGCGATGCGGCGACAACCCACGTGCAATTGATGACGCCGAATCGAAGTCGTTTCAAGGCCATGCCAACGGCCTGAGCTGATGCGTGCGATGCCATAAGACGGATCCTTCCCAAACGATTGCCTACGGAGGCTTTTCGGACATCGGATTCTTCCGGCTGGGCATGCAGGGAAAACCCGCTGATCGACGCCGAAACGTCCGCAGAGACGGACCCGAACCGCACCACGCGGCCTATCATGTGACCGCTGGTTTGTGAATTTCTTCACTTATCGGACGGGATGATTCGCCTGCGAGGAATCGCGATGATGCCCATCACCAAGAGCCGCACCATGCCCGACTGCCACGCCAATGATGTCGGCCTGCTCAACGCCGTTGTCACCGGCGAAGCACGCCTTACACCTGAACAGGCGCTGTCGCTTTATCACGACATGCCGCTGCCCGCACTTGGGTCGTGGGCCGATGCTCGCGCGAGACATCTGCACGGTGACCACGTGCGCACGTACGTGATCGACCGCAACATCAATTACACGAACATCTGCACCGCCAAGTGCACCTTCTGCGCCTTCCGACGCGATGGCGATGAAGACGATGCGTACACGCTTGAGTACGACGAACTGCTGGCCAAGGTCGGCGAACTCGTCGCGATCGGCGGCACCCAGATCCTGATGCAGGGCGGTATGAACCCCGACCTGCCGCTCGAGTGGTATCTCGATCTCCTGAAGGCCATCAAGACGACGTATCCGATGGTGCATGTCCATGCGTTCAGCCCGCCGGAATTTATCGAGTTCGTCCACTTCTTCGACCCGCCGGGTGACACGCTCGCCGACAAGATTCGCTGGGTGATGGTTCGACTGAAGGACGCCGGTCTCGATTCCGTCCCCGGTGGCGGCGGCGAGATCTTTGCCGACGCGGTGCGCCGCAAAATTGGCCTCGGCAAGTGCACCGCTGAAGCATGGCTGACAACGATGTACATCGCGCACGAGCTCGGCATGAACACATCCGCCACGATGATGTTCGGCCACATCGAAGGCATCGCGGACCGCGTGCACCACATGGAACTCGTCCGGCAATGGCAGGACAAAGCACTGACGGATTTCGCGTCCTCGGGTGGCGGCCAGTACAAGGCATTCATCTCATGGCCGTTCCAGCGCGAGAATACGCCGCTGGGGCGATGTCGCGAATGGGGTCAGGGCGACGGCGACGACATGTCAACGCCATTCCCGGGCGATGTCGTCGCGAGACTTGATGGCACGGGCGACAAGTCTGCGCACAAGGAATTCGGACGTCGAGTCCGCATGGCTGGCGCCAGCGCTTACCTGCGCACCCAGGCGTTGAGTCGCCTGTACCTGGACAACATTTATTCCATCGGCGCAAGTTGGGTCACGATGGGCCCGCACATCGGTCAGGTCGGTTTGCAGTATGGCGCGAACGACATGGGTTCGGTGATGATGGAAGAGAACGTCGTCAGCTCGGCCGGCACCACGTATTGCCTGAACGAAGCGACGCTGTGTCGATTGATCCGCGATGCCGGGTTCATGCCCGCGCAGCGGAACAATGAATATGACATCATCCGCGTCCATGACGGTGTTGTATCGCCCGACCGTCAGATCACGGATTGGTCGACGTTACGCACGCAGAAGCTGCACGTTGAGTCATCAGCCACGGCCGACGTTGAATTGACGGTGGACAAGACGTAGGGCGGGCTTTCCGCCCGCCGTTATCCGTTCGTCTTTGGCCGTTGGTCGGTAGCCGCGAAGGAACGTAGGGCGGATTTACCAATCCGCCGGAAAAGAGCGCATCGTCGCGGCGGACTCGTAAGTCTGCCCTACCCGTGACATGACCTTTCTATACGTAGGGCGGATTTACCAATCCGCCGAAGATCGACCACAGGCGAACAACTGCATAGTCTTTCTGATGCCGAACTATCGGCGAGCATACGTTCCGGGGGGAACTTTCTTCTTCACCGTTCGAACCGCGAGTCATGGTCGTTGGCTGACCGAGACTTCGGCCCTTGCTGCGTTGCGCGAGAGCATCAGGCAGACGCGGCTACTCAGCCCGTTCAAGACTGATGCCATCGTCATCCTGCCTGACCACATTCACGCAATCTGGACACTTCCGAATGGAGACAGCGACTTCTCGAGTCGCTGGCGTTCGATCAAGTATGCGACGACACGACAATTGTCGTGTCTCGGCGGGCACGGCGAGAGCACGGCATTCAAGTCGCGTCCGCGACGAACAGAGCGTGGGTTTTGGCAGCGTAGGTTTTGGGAGCATTGCATTCGAGATGAAGACGATTTGAACGCCCATCTGGACTACATTCACTACAACCCGGTCAAACATAGAGTTGCGCGTTGCCCTCACGCGTGGCCGTGGTCGTCCTTTCACTCGTATGTACGTCGCGGAGTCCTTCCGTACGAATGGGGCTGTCAGTGTTTGGAAGATGCCGTTCCGCCATCTGTTCCCGTGCTACCTGGCAATGCTGGCGAGGACGATCGAGTGCTTTGATTCGCGGCGGACTGGTAAGTCCGCCCTACCGTCTTCGGTGTGCATCTAGCGTAGGGCGGATTTACCAATCCGCCGCCGAATATCCATGACACTGGCCAGACGCAATTCCGCTTCACTGCGCATCCGCTGCCGTCCTGCCGTTATAACCGTGGCATGTTCGGCATTGATCAACGTGAACGGTATCGCGGCCTCTCACGCCTTGAAGCGATCGTTCTCATCCTCATCGTTGTGTTCATCTCCGCGATGGTGTGGACGTCCCGATTCCAGTCGGATCATGCTCGCGCGCAACGCACGCTCAAAGACAAGGTCTGGCTCAGCCAGATCCATAAGTTGATGGTCCTGCATGCGCAGAACAACAACGATCGTCTTCCCACGCCGGGCTTGATCGATCGACTGCCCGATCCGAACGTCAACGACCAGAACCTCGCCGGCGAACGCCTGCATGATCCGGATCAGAATTCCACCGCGAACGTGTTCTCCGCGATGATCGCGCAAGAGTATTTCCAGCCTGACCTCGTGATCAGCCCGGTCGAGTGCAATAGCCGTGTAGTTGAGAAGTCCGACTACAACTTCGATGCGTATCAACCGGCTGAGGATCAGTTCTGGGATGACACGTTCGCCGCTCGACTCGAAGTGGAATCCAACACGTCCTACGTCACGATGCCACTCGTTCGTGACGAGCTACGGGATCAACGCTGGAGAGCCAATGCGCCCGCCGATGTCGTTCTGCTCGGCAATCGCGGCCCGCGACCGGGTGCCGGAGCGGCCGATTCAGTCACGTTTGGTTTTCACCGGCCGGACGATGCGTGGTCAGGCCACGTCGTGTTCGGTACCGGTGAAGTTCGGTTGGTCGAAGATACGGCGATCAACGGCGATGAGCTCTTCGAACCCGATGGCAACCATCTTGCCATGATCTGGAAGATCTTCAACGGGACTGCGTTCGAGAGTTGGGACGAATGAAGCGGCCGTTCGCTACGCGTAGGGCGGTCGCCGCGGCGACCGCCAAGAAGAGCG
>JBCCFX010000073.1:0-16589 GCA_039029515.1 Planctomycetota bacterium | reverse complement strand
GATGAACACGTCGGTGGATCGAAACAACTCGACGCTTCGGTGATCGGCCATCCATGATTGGCGGCTGGGATCACCCAATTCACTTCTTCCCATCCGTCCTGGCCGACATCGCCAACCCACAGTCGGCCCGTGGTGTCAAAGCTCATTTCCCACGGATTGCGCAACCCGTAGGCGTAAATCTCTTCACGCCATCCGAATCCATTGTTTGTGAACGGGTTGTCATTGGGAATACCGTATCCGAGCCCCGGTGCCGGGTTGTCAACATCCAGCCGAAGAATCGATCCTCGAAGGTCGCCACGATTCTGCGCAGTGTTGAATGGATCGCCGCAGCAACCGCCGTCACCGACCGACACGTACAAGTAGTTGTCCGGACCGAAGACGATGCGATGCATATTGTGATTGGCAATCGTTTGCGGCACTTGCAGGACGACGCTTTCGGTTGCGGGGTCGGCGAAGTTCGCATCAGTCGCTGATACCTGATAGCGCACAAGGTTCGCGGTGAGATTCGGAATCGTGCCGCTCATGTAGGTGACGTAGAGATAGCCGTTCGATGCATAATCCGGGTGAAACGCGAGGCCGAGAATGCCGCCGACCTGGCCTTGCGTGTAATTCAGCTGCGCGACTCGATCGGTAATGTCGAGGAATGTTGTCTTCGTCGTTGCGTTGGGCGCGTTGTCAAAGACGACGATCCGGCCGACCTGTTCGACCACGAAGAGTCGATTCGTTCCGTCGTCCGGTGCTGCAATGTCCACGGGCGCTTCGAATGTCAGGTTCGGAAACGCATTCGATACGACCACGTTGGACGATCCTGCGAACGCCGAACAGACACGCATGCCAAGCGTCACGATCGCCGCTGACCACCGTGTGGGATGCACCATGGAGCTACTCCTTGTCCGTCCCCCCAACCTTCTATTCTACCCCACGGACATGGGTGGGCAACGGTTGAAATCAACCGTTGGCGGCAGAAGGCAAGGGCAAAGGACGATAAAACAACGCCGCTCGATCATGGGGATCGAGCGGCGTGAATGAATGTGGCAATACGTCAGCGGATCAATGCTTCGAGTCGCGGGGTTTCCGGTACATCGGTGCAACGAAATCAGCTTCATCGAACTGATCGGTCGGGGGCGCATCCTGCTGAATGCCGCCCGGATTGCACGGGCCGAAGAACCCGGCCTGGAAGAGGACGATGACATCCTCAACATCGACCACTTCATTGCCGTCGAGATCTGCCGGACATTCATCTGGCATCGCCGGGCACGGGCCGAAGTTGTTGATGATGTACAGCCAGTCGAACACATCGACCATGCCGTCGTCATTCGCGTCTTCCGGGCAGTCACAGACGTCCGGGAGACCATTGCGATCGAAGTCAAGCGGATTGAGCAGTTCGCGCGGACCGAACAACGTCAGGTTGAACGGACTCGTGCCGTTGCCGCGAAGTGCAAATCGAATGTAGTACGTCGCACCGCGGTCGACATCAAAGGTGACACCGCCCGGATTGATATCGTTGCATCCGATCCGAACGCCGCCATCTGCGGGGCAGCCGTCGTACACCTCGTACAGGAACGGTGTTGCACCGCCGCCGGAGACGTTGACGAAGGCAGAGCCGGCCCACGACGGTCGGTACTTGTACCAGCCATCGACGACGCCGAAGAACAGCCCGCAATTGAGCACACCATCAACCATCGAAGGTGTCAACGTGTTTGTGTTGCCGCTGTAGATGATGCCCGGGCCGATGAATTCTGCATCAGCACATTCGTCGGCCACCATCGCCATCATCGGCAGGTATTCCGGCTCCGTCTCGAGCAAGTCCAGCGTGCCGCTGTTATCGCAGTCGCCCAGAGAGCCTTCGACGCCTGACAGGAAGATGGTGTAATCGCCCGGCGTGGGATCACCAAGTCCGCCGCCACCGGCGAATGGCGGCGGCTCTTCGCACGGGTCATCAATGCACGCGGTGCCAATACCCTGGAACTCGCCTCCGTCGATGATGCACTGTACGGCACTCAGTTCTTCGCAGGGCATGCCGCCAAAGCAGCATGCGCCGAGTCCTGTCGGGCACGTGCCTTCTTCGCAGAATGTGTTGTCGCCTGCGTACGTACCACCGAAGTCGATACACGAATCTTCCGTGAACGAGAAGTCATCGCATCCCGGTCCCTGAAGGGTCAGGCCACCGATGAAGCAGCACGCACCGGTCTGGCACGAGGTGCTGCAGTCAGTGCCTTCGCCCTGCCAAATACCACCAAAGTCAACACTGCAACTAAAGGCCGATGTAACCGTGCAGTCGGGACCGCTTCCATCGAAGCAGCACGCGCCCTGTGGGTTGCAGGGATCAGGACTGCAGACGGTGTCGTCGCCCTGGTAGACGCCGCCCAGCTCATCGCATTCTTCTGCGAACACGTCTGCAATACAGAAGTCGCCGCCAACGATTGATGACGTCACGCAGCATGCGCCCGTGGCACAGATGTCAGGCTGACCACAGAACGTGCCGACACCCTGGAAGTAGCCGCCGAAGGATTCGGTGCAGTCAATCTCGTCGGTATTCGTACAGAGGTTGCCGAGCTTGCCATCGTCGTAACAACATGCGCCGTCACCATCGCAGATCGTTATCGTGCACTCGGTGCCCATGCCCTGGAACGTGCCGCCCTGGAAGAAGCACTCAGCGGTTGTCAGTTCGCTGCAGGTGCTCCCGAGCGGGATCCCGATGTCAAAGCAGCAGGCGCCAGCTTCGCCGCACACCATATCGTTGCATTCAGTGAAATTCGCCACGAACGCGCCGCCCGCAGCGGCACAGTCATCGCTCGTCACCTCGATGCAGTTCAGGCCAGCAATCTGCTGCTGGGTCAGACAGCATGCGCCGGTCGGTTCCGGGCATTCATCCTCGAAACAATTAGTGCCGAGCCCCAGGAACATGCCGCCAAGATCGGTGCAACCCAATTCGGTGAACAGGTCTTCACACTCGAAACCGAGGCCACCCAGGCCAGACGGTTCCAGGCAGCAGGCGCCGAATAACACTTCACACTGATCGCACAGGACGTTGTCGCCAAGGTAGACGCCGCTCAGGCTGCCTTCGCAGTCAATCTGCGTTTCCAGTGAGCACACGCCATCGACCTGACAGCACGCGCCGATCGGATCGAGGCAGTCGCCGACGCAGACGGTGTCGTCGCCGAGGTATTCACCGCCGGCTTCATCGCAATTCTGAACGGTCGATTCAAAGCAGATCGCCGAGCCGAACGGTTCGCCTTGTTGTTGATCGATGAAACAGCATGCGCCGATCGGTTGTGGCATCCACTCTTCGATCGGGCCTTCCGCGCCCGGATCCGGGCCGGATGTCTCGAACGGATCATCGAACACGAACAACGGGTTGCCCATGCCATCTTCGGGTACGCGCGGGAACACGGTGATGACGATGAGATACAAGCCCGGATCAAGCACGACGATGTTCGTGCCATCATCTGACATGTTCATCAGCGTTGACTGTTCGGACTCGATCGTGTTCGTCTCAAAGTTGAAACGAGAATCATCATTGCCCAGCAACGGGTTGCCAACGATGTCGAACAGGTACAAGACGGTGTTGAAATCCGCATCACCACCAAGTTCCGGCACCGTCGTCGCGTTGAAAATCGTCGGCTCGGTGATCTGGATGATGTACATGTCCTCGAGGTCCGGCGGTCCGAACGTCGGGAGCGTGTCTGCCAGCCCACTGAGCTTGCCGCTGATGCGCGCGACGGGGCCGGCGGTCAATGTACTTTGCGCGGTCGCCGGCGTTGAACCGGCATCGGACCCGCTGTCGTCCTCTACCCACGTCGGCCCTACAACGGTATTGCTCGACGAAAGAGCCGCCATGAGCACTGCCGACCACACCATGCCACCAAGCATGTCCTTCTCCTTGGCTGATCCGAACCCCCGAATGTCCGCCACGTCGGGCAGATCCCTCGGGTCGCTTTGCCCATGCTACCGCAACGGCAGATTTGGAACGAGACCCAATCCGGGCAATTCGGATGCGTAGAACCCCCAGGAGACTGCCTATCTTCGCACGGTGTTCGAAGAACGGGAGTCAGATCGTCCGAGAACGGCGGTAGACTATGAGATCGCGGATCAGCGACAACTTCACACCGGATGGGATGAAGGTAAGGGAAGCGATGGCCACGGAAGCTCGGCCTGAGCACAATGGGACTCCTGACGACGTTGGCGCTGGGGCTGACGAAACGATCGCTGCGTCCCTATCGTCCACAGATGAAACGAAGGTCTCCCGCCCCGCTGACGCGCCATCGGATGCTGCGGAGCCAGTCGTTGAACGCGCCTCGCGCGATGCCGATGAAACCGTTGTCGACCAGCCGCCACAAGGCGACGATGCCACGCGCACCGTTGCTGCGGGTTCGGTCGACATCGATGCAGATGCCACGATGGCGTCGGCCGGACGCCAGGCCCCCGCGCCGCCGCCGATGATGCACGATGAATACCAGCCCGATCAGATCGGGCAGTACACCATTGAACGCGTGCTTGCGTCCGGTGGCATGGGCACGGTGTACGTGGCGACGCAGGAGCAGCCTCGGCGCACCGTGGCGTTGAAGGTGATGAAGCCGGGCATCGTGTCACCATCCACACTGCGACGGTTTGACTATGAGGTCGAGATCCTTGGCCGCCTGCGTCATCCGAACATAGCCCAGGTGTATGAAGCCGGAACACACGACGATGGTCGCGGCGGCATGCCGTACTTCGTCATGGAGTTCGTGCCCAATGCGCTGACACTGAATGCGTACGCCGAATCTCATCAGCTCAGCACCAACGACAGACTGCGGTTGTTCCTCGATATCTGTGACGCCATCCATCATGGTCACCAGAAAGGTGTTATTCACCGCGACCTGAAGCCCGGCAACATTCTGATCGATGCCAACGGTACGCCCAAGATCATCGACTTCGGAGTCGCCCGTGCGACCGACAGCGATATGCAGGGCGCAACGATGCAGACCGAAGTTGGTCAGCTCGTTGGCACCGTGCAGTACATGAGTCCGGAACAGGTTGAGGCTGATCCGAGCAAGATCGACACGCGGTCGGATGTCTATGCACTTGGCGTCGTGCTGCATGAGTTCCTGACCGGCCGGCTCCCCTACGACCTGTCGAGCATGCCGATCTACGAAGCGACGCGCGTGATCCGTGAAACGGATGTCCAGCGCGTCGGCACCGCTCATCCTGAATTCAAGGGTGACGTCGAGACGATCATTCTTCACGCACTGGAGAAGGAGCCGGAACGACGGTACCAGTCGGCCAACGCGCTGCGGAACGACATTGAGCGTTATCTCAACGATGAGCCGATCTCGGCGCGCCCGCCAAGCACGGTGTATGCGTTCCAGAAGTTCTATCGCCGCAACCGGACGTTCGTCGCCGTTGTGGCGATGTGCGCAGTTGGCCTCGTGGTATTGACCGGGGCATCCATCGGATTCGGCGTGGCGGCGATGAATGCCAAGAGTGTCGCCGAGAACGCGCAAGGTATCGCTGAGAAAAAGACGACCACTGCCGAGCGCACCGTGGATTACTTCGTCCGTGGCGTTGTGGCATCGGTCGATGCTCGTGACGGCAAGGGTGGCCCGGACTACACCGTGCTCGAGATGCTTGATGACATCGAAGCAGAGATTGAGAATGACCTCGGCGGTGAACCGGAAGTCGCGGCTGCGGTGCGCGGCGGCCTGGGGTTCGCCTGGAAAGAAGCATCAGATTTCTCTGCCGCCGAAGCGCAGTTGATCAAGTCGATTGAATTGTTCCGCTCCGTGAGTGACGAGCCGTCCGCACTGCTCGCAGAAGCGCTCAACAATCTCGGCGCGGTCTACTGGTTCCAGAGTCGATTCTCCGAGGCTCGGGCGGTGCTTGGTGAAGCCCTCGTCATGCGACAGCAGGTCTTCGGTGATGCTCATGAGAAGACGGCCGAGACGATCGAGTTTCTTGCCGCCTGCGACATGAAAGAAAAAGACTACCGAGCGGCGCTCGATCAGTATCGAGAATCACTCCGGATCAGCCGTGCGTATTGGGATGGGGACAATGAATACACCGCACGGACCATGAACAATATGGCCATGTGTCTCCTCCGCATGGAACAGTATGAGGATGCTTCCATGTGGCTCGAGCGCGCGACCAGGCTGGTCCGTGCCGCCCGAGGCGATCGGCACGTCGATGTTGCAGGCGGCCTGAGCAATCACGCAAGCTGCCTCATGAAACTCAATCGGATGAATGAAGCTGAACCGATGCTCATCGAAGCGTTGTCGATCAAGCGCGAGGTGTACAGCGATGTCCATCACAGTGTGGCGACGACGCTGTCTCATCTCGCCCAACTCAATGTGGCCAAAGGCGCCATCGACCAAGCGAATACGTACCAGCGCGAAGCGCTCCACATTCTCGCCACGGTCTTCGAATCGCCGTCACATCCGCGAACGAAACGGGCCGTCGAGGCGCTCGCATACATGTCGCCGGCAGAAGCCCCGAAATCCGAAGCTCAGATCTGGAGCGAACTGGCAGAACGCCATCTTGAAGCAAAGCCGAACGCATTCGGCTGGTCGGTCGGCGCATTGCAGCTTGCCGCACAAGCCCATCTTGGTCTTGAGGAATACGAACAGGCGCAAGCTCGACTCGATGATGCATGGGGTATGGCGGACCGCGAAGCCCTCGAAGAGTCAGTCATGCACAATCTCGCCGGCGATTTCGTCAGTCTGTATTCGCAATGGAATCGCCCCGAAGATGTCGCGATCTGGACGAAGCGCCGTGAGACGTTGAACGCCACGCCGACCGCTTCCGGCAACTGAATGACAACCGCCGGCCTCATGGGGGCCGACGGTTGGTCAATCTCAGCGTTTGCGTTCTCAATAAACGATTATGACGGGCACGCGCCAAAGTTATTGATGACACCGAGAATGTCATCGATGTTGATGACGTTGTTCCCGAATGTGCCATCACCGTTGTCCGGTGCATTGTCACATGGCCCGCCTGCACCACCGAATGCATTGATGGTCTGAAGTAAATCGTCAATGTTGATCGTTCCGTTGCCAAACGTGCCATCGCCGTTGTCCGGTGCACAATCCCACGGACATGGCGGGGTCTGCACGCCGAAGGACAGCACGAGGTCTCCGGTACCAGTTTCACCATTATTGCCTGATACGCGAATGCGGTAGAGCGATGGTGTCAGCATGGTGCTGATCATCGGTCCGCTGCCGTTTGCGCACTCGAGCGCCGTACTTGGTGTCGATGGGCATGTGAACGTATACAGAGCGATTTCGCCGTCGAAGTCCTCATTCTCGAGCGAGATGTTCACGATGTCGGTCGCGCTGACGGTGAACCGGAACCACACATCGCTTTCAAAATCGCCGCACGCTTCGGTCGGCCCTGTCGGCATCGCACCATTCGTTGTGATCAACGTCGAGCCGGCAAACACGAGCGGGCCGTCGATGCAGTCGTTGTTGGATGGCATCTCGCACTCATCCAGCGTGCCGTTGCCGTCAACGTCGCGCAGCGGATCGTTCATGATGTCGATCGTGTCCAGCGTGCCGTTCTCGTCACAGTCTGCGAGCAGTGGAAGTTCATCCAGTGAATCCCGAATGTTGATTCGTCCGTGGCCGAAGAAGTTGTCTTCGCCTGGCGTATCTTCGCCGGGTGGTCCAACCTCATCCTCAGCGCCGTCCTGAAGCAGTTGGTAGACAAGATCCTGATCGAGGGTGACGTTCAGCGTTTCGGCGTAGGCGAAGAGCAGGCCAACGGCGCCCGCAGTAATTGGCGTCGCGAATGAACACCCCGACGCGAGATCGAAACTGTTCGCGGCACTGCCATGGTTGACCGTCGCGATGTCCAGGCCGGGCGCAACGAAGTCCAACGCGACGCCTGTTCCTGAGAAACTGGCCCGAGTGTCCAATCGTGTTGTCGCACCGATCGCAATGGTCTGCGTCGATCCACCTGGCCAACTGACATCGGCATTTCCGATTCCGCCATTGCCGGCGCACGCGATCAACACCTGGCCGGCGTTCCGGCAGTTCTGCATCGCATTCTCAAGCGTGGTGGATTGGAACGGGTAGTTGATCAGGCTCATGTTGACGATCTGCACGTCAGCCTGCGTTGCGACGTAGTTCAGGCCCTCGGCAAGATCGAGCGTGGTCCCGAGGTTGCTGGAATTCAGAACCTTGATCGGAAGGATCTTGCAGTTCCAGTCGACCCCGGCAACACCATACGAATCGTTTGCGTTGGCCGCGATGCAGCCTGCGACATGTGTGCCGTGCGGATGATCCGCTTCCGGATCATTGTCTGTGTTGACGAAGTCCATGCCGTCAGGGTCAATGCGGCCCGCAAAGTCAGGCTGGTCGCTGTCGATGCCCGTATCGAGCACGGCGATCACGATGTTCGTTGAGCCGGTTGTGATGTCCCAGGCTTCGTCGGCATCGATATCTGCATTGATCGTGCCACCAGATTGGCCTGAATTGAGTAAATGCCACTGTGAACCGAAGTGCGTGTCATTTGGCACAGCGCCACCACTGCCGATCCCATTGAGTTCGGCGTAGGCCACGCCAGGTGCCTGGCGCAGTTGTTCCATCCAGAATACTTCGTTGCCGGGCGGCACGGCGACGGCCATGACATCCGTGTATTGGCCCTGGCGAACAATCGGACAGCGCATCTGGATAAGCGTGTCGGCAAGGATGTGTTTCTCACCGGCGCGCGGCGCCACGAGGACCTGTCCCGTCACATAGTCATCCACGGCCAGCGCCGTCGATGACACGATAATGCACGACAGGACGGCCGAAGCCGTCCTGATCGTGCGGTGAGTCTTTGCTCGCCAATGCATGGATACCTCTCCTTGCCCTCAGGCGCGGAGTATGTTCAGGCCGTACTCATTCATGAGCACGGGCCGAACGTGTTGATGACCTCAAGCACATCGTCAATGTTCACGATGCCGTTGCCGAACGTGCCATCACCGTTGTCCGGAGCGACGTCACACGGGTTGGCGCCAGCGGCACCAAACGCGTTGATCACTGCGAGCAGATCGTCGATGTTGATCTCGCCGTTGCCGAACGTGCCATCACCGTTATCCGGTGCGCAGTCGGTCGGGCATTCACACTCATCGGGGATGCCGTTGTTGTTGGCGTCGGTGCTGCTGCCATTGACGATGTCGCTGATGTCAGGGTTGGCGTTGGCGTTGCAGTCGGTCAGTGGACCCTCGAATACGAGCAGGAAGCTCGCGAAGTCGTCGGGATCCACATCGCCATCCTGATCGATGTCGTGGATCGCACAGGCATCGTCCGGCGTGATGCCGGATCCGAGGCATGCAACGAAATCGAGGTAATCGGTCATGTCGATGTGGTTGTCACGGTCGACGTCGAATTCACGACGGCCGAGCGACTCGAGGAACGCGATCAGCGCCTGCTTGTCATCAAACGACGCCATATCGAATGCTTCAGCGGATGCTTCGCCTTCGCTGAGCGCCGCACCGTGTTCCATGATCGCATCCGTGACACGGCTTGCGAACGTACCGGCGCCGAAACGACCGTCATGCCACAGCGGGTCACGCAGTGACAGGCCCCACAGTGCCGGCGTACGAATCTCACGTTCGCCGATCGGGCCGTCGGCGATGAAGTCAGCCGCAAGACCCATGTCGTGCACAAGGAAGTCCGAGTACGGACGAATGACCTGGCCGGCAATCGCGTCTTCCAGTCCCGGGACGACACGTGTGGTGTATTCCGCGGTATGGCACACGGCGCAACCGAGGTTGTTGAATACCGTCTCACCGGTCATGCCTGACTTCGGTGTCTGCGGCGGTGCCGCGAGGAATCGCTGGAAGTCCGTGACGCGGTCGATGAAGTGCGGTGCGCCAGGCACGCCGCCCTCAGGACCGTCTTCCGGATCAGGGACGGTGTCACAGTCTGCGAGTTCCGGCGGGTTCGTACCGTTCGGATCATTCTCCGTCAGCACGAGGCGGTTCGTCAGGCCCATTTCATTGAGTGCCGCATCGCCCGAGAACGTCAGGATCGTGCCGACGCCGGCCTTCCAGCTGAAGCGGCCAACGATCGTTGAGCCGGGATCTTCCAGCGGGTTCACCATGCGGGCGACACCGGTCACATCCGGACCGGGCTGGATGTTGGCGAGGATGTCGGCATCTTCGATCGCCTCAATCAGGCCACCGCCGAGCACACTCGGTGTAAGACGCTGGGCGAAGACGTTGGCTTCCGCGGGAATGTCTTCCAGGCAGTCCGGTGAAATTGCGGACTGCTGAAGCAGCGAGCCGCCGAGTCCGTCAAGACCGGTAAAGCCACCCTTGCCCGCCTGGCCGAATCGCGTCACGGTCTGTGCGCCGGAACCACCGATCGGGTTGTTGTGGCAGTTGGCGCAGCTCTGCTTGTTGAACACAGGGCCGAGACCATCTTCCGGGAGGAAATTCTGCTCGAACGCGTCCTTGCCGAGATTGAATCGATCAAGCTCGATCAGCGTCAGGCCTGCAAGCGGTTCGCCTGCGGCCGGCTGCGGCTTGACGGGTTCAAAGCCGGACAGACTGTCCCACGCGACCGTGATCGTCGGCGCGAGGAACGGAAGAATGTCATCGACTTGCCACGTTGCCGACAGTGATGAACCAAGGCCTGACACGCTGCCGACGACCTGCGCGTTGCCATCAATCAGAATGAGCGTCGTCGGGTCAATGTCTTCAGCAATGTTGTCGATCGTGAGCGAGCCGGTTTCGCCGGCGAAGTCACCAAGACCGAAGTTGGAGAAGTCAATGCTAATCGAGTTGCCGCGCAAGCCTGATGCGGGGCTCTCGAGATCCATCGTGAATGCCATCGCATTCGGGTCTGCCAGTGTTTCCATCGAGCCGTAGCTGTGCGTCGTCGAAGATGACGTCGCGAACACACCCGTGTGTGACACGGTGACATCAAACGATGTCCCGCTCAGATCAGCCGAAGCAACAGTTGTCATCAGCGCTGTCGCAAGACAAGCTGAGAGACCCGTAGACCGTGTACGTGGATGCAGCGCCATGCTGACCTCCTCCAGTGGTTCTGAACATGCGAAGTAACAGCCAGTGTCAAGCTGGGCTGTATGCGTGTGGGGACGCGTTTCTCCGCCGATATTCGCCAATTCCGACCCCGGAAACCCCAAACCTCAGTGTGCAGCATACTGCCGAACCGGCATGCCGACTACCTCTTCTTTACGTCATGGGCGCCTTGATGATGCCGAGGAACCCAACAAAGTTCGTTGAACGCATTGACACATCGGAATCGTTCTAATCTTTCGTGATACCGGACGCTCAGAGCCGGTCTTCAGCCAGCCGCCAACGATGGATACGAATTGGCGAAATCCTCGCCGTGGGCAACAATGGTCCACATGAAACGACACCTTCAGATGCGTCTATGTGTGGCCCGAACTGCGATGCTCCTTGTTGTCGCGTGTTCCGCGCTGTCCTGTAAATCCGCCCAGAAAACGGATGCAACAGTCGACGAGGAATGTCGCGCGCTCGTCAGCGCCATGACCGGCTGGTTTGATAGCAGTGCGCAGGAACTGGCCGATCCTGACAACTACTTCAACATACGCCTCGTCATGACTCCGGTCTGGACCGCGCGCGAAGACGGCGCCTGGCTATACGTTGAGCAAGCAGCGGCCTCCGCACTTGATCGCCCTTATCGTCAACGCATGTACCACGTGCATCGTGATGCATCGGGCCAGCTGCGCAGTGATGTGTACGCATTGCCGGGTGAACCGCTTGACTATGCGGGTGCGTATCGAGAACCGTCACGATTTGATGGCATGACACCTTCGGACCTGGCCATACGCGAAGGATGCGCCATCCTGCTCGATGCGGTTGCCGATGGATCGTTCGTTGGGGCCACCGTTGATGCGGAATGCACGAGCTCATTGCGAGGCGCGACCTATGCCACGAGCGAAGTCACCATCACCGCGGACGAACTGATGTCCTGGGATCGTGGTTGGAACGATCAGCATGAGCAGGTCTGGGGTGCAACCGCCGGCGGTTACCGATTCGTCAAGCATGGTGATGGCATTCCACCCGCTTCATGATCATCGTCATGTACGTGCGCAGACTCGGTGCGATGCGCTACCACTGTCGCGCCTGATAGTCGCGATGGCCATCATCACGAATCTTCTTCAGCTTCGGAATCTGTGCGCGAGCGGCGTCGCCGTCTCCATCCAGCAGCGCGCTTTCAAGTTCCACGGCCACCGCGAGCCCGGCATGAAGTTGGGCGCGGAATGCCTTGGCGTACGCAGCATGATCGTCACCGTGCACTGACGTCGCGTTGGACGACTTCTTCACGGTGTCCAGCGTCATCTTGGAATGCACGAGCCCAGCCTGAATCGCATCGACATATGCGAGGTCATCCGCGAGTGACGATGCATCGAGCGGCGAGCGTGACAGGCGACGCAGCGCCTGCATCATCTCGCCCATGGCATCACCAAACGTCGGTTCGTCCACCGCTTCAGGGGCTGACACTTGTTCCGGCGCAGGCTTTGGTGCAGTTGCCGGGCGATCCTGCGCGAACGCGACCATGCCAATTGCGATACAGGCGATCGATGCACCGCCAACAACCACGCGATGAAGACCAGGCATACGGCAGACTCCTTGACTGATCATGATGAGGGCTTGCGAACCAAATGACCAACGTACTTCAGTGCCCCGATGATTTCATCCAATGTCATGAATTCCATACCATATCGGCATGGCAGAACACGATCCCATCACAATCCTTCTTGCGCAGAATCAATGGGCGACCCACGCACTGCTTGATGCGTGCGCAGACCTCAGCGACGACGACTTCCACCGTGTGTTTCCGATTGGCATGGGCTCACTCCATGACACGGTGAATCACATCCTGGGTGCGATGCAAGGCTGGGGTGATCTTCTGGCGGGTCGAGACCAGCGAGAGCGGCTCGAATCGCAGCGTCGATCGGTGGCTGAATGCCGGACATTGCTTGACGCCTTGAACAACGATCTGGCCAAGTCTGCGCAGGCTCATCCGAACGATGAAGTCGTCACCGGATCGCGCGGCGATCAGACCTATGCGTTTACGCGCGGCGCCGTGCTCACGCATGTGCTGACGCACGGCATGCATCATCGAGCCCAGTGTCTCAACATGCTGCGGCAGCTTGACGTCAAACAACTCCCGCCGAGCGCGGTCGTCGAATGGACATTCATGGCCGACGCGCCGGCGACGCTGTGATCGAGTCAGTTGTTCTTCGCGCGATCGCGTGCGAAAGCGGCTTCGAGAACGACATCGCGATCATTCAGCCAGTCGTCAACATCCATCTCGATGCGCAGATCCGGCTGCACACCGTGGCCAGGGACCGGTTGCGATACGTTTGCCCAGCTCCGCAGGAGCGGTACACGGACGGTGATGTCGCTGTGTGGCAGCCGCAGGAACGTTATGACGCCCGCCGTCGGACCTTCTGTGCTGCCGCCGGTCGGCTCACCGATGACGACCAGACGATTGTGATGATCTGACGCCACGGCGATGAACATGGTCGCGCCCGATGAGTTTGCTGCGCCGCACAGGATTGTGACGTCGCCCGTGAAGACATTGTGTCGATTGGTCGCCGGCGCTGCTGAGAGCGGCATCAGCAATTCGAAGTACCCATTGTTGAGATCACGAAACAGCTCTGCTGGCGCATCGAAGATGGATTCATCCCACGTCGACAGGTGAGGCCGAAGATCGCCGACATTCGTGGCACGGACCCACGGTCGCTGTTTACCCATCGCCGGCGCATCCGGAATCAGGTACGTCAGCAGCTCGCGAGGTACGTCGTCCGATCCTCCGCCGCATGCGCGAAGATCGATGATCAGGTGCTGGATCGAATCGGCCGCCAACTGATCAAAGATGGGATCGAACACGGCTGACGGTTCAACAGGATCTCGGTAATTGACGAACGTGCCGATAGTCAGCACCGCCGCATCATCGCCCATGGATTGCACGGTGACCTCGTCCCTGAAGTTTCGATACCGCCCTTGTGCATCGGCGACCGCAAGCCACTCGACGTAAGTCACCGGCGATGCTGAGATCGTCTCCCGCCGACCAGATGCACGTGACTGGATTTCGATCGACCATGTGTCCGGCCAGCCGTACAGCATTGGCCAGAAGTGATCGATCGCATCACCGAGGAACTCGCTTGAGTACTCCAGGCGACAACGACGACTCGAGTCGGTCCAGCCATCCACGGGCACCAGCGGTGCGACATCGGCGAGGATCGTCCGTACGGCAATGCCATTGATCGAGATCACTTCATCGCCCCGCTTCAGGGTTGGATGTTCAGCGATCGGCTGATCGATGTACATCTGTGACCCGAAGAGGCGAAACGTGAACGGTAGATAGCTCGGCACTGTGTTGCGATGCGTGGACATCGCGTCCGGCAACTCGGCAATCGTGTGATCGCAACGGAGATGCCCAAGAACGACTGAAATACCGCGTACCAAGTCGGTGTCGGTCGTTCCATCCTGAACATTATGTTCGAGTTGATCGAACAGGCTGTCCATCGCGGATGCACTTGTGAATCGTCCGTAGCCAGGATGTATCTCCTGAATTGCGCGGCGAAGAAGCGCCACGTCCTGCGCGGCTTGATCCGATGTCAATTGAACGGCTGCATATGAGGTGTTCTGAGATCCGATCTCGTGCGCGGCGTGGAGTGCGTTCGCGAACACGCAGACGACTGTGACGCCAGCCGAGATGAGTGTATATGGGTTCATGGCTCAGTAATCCTGATCAGCCGCGCACAGGAATCGCGCAACAAGGGTGTGACAGCGGGCAACATGATGACACGTCTGTCGATGTCCTTAACCCGGATCTGGCGGCGCCGGTGTGCGTTCGTGTTGAGTGGGTGTACCCGTCAGATACTCGCCGACGATTCGACACGCCATTGGATGGCCATCGAATTCAAATCGCACCCGAATCCAATCCATGGCAAGCGATTGAAAGCGATGATCACCAAGCGGGAGTAGTGATTGATCACCTGCGAGATCGTCATGCGATAACACGAGGATTCCATCCGAATCGCGGATTTGTACCGGGCCGTAGGTGCCGGTGTACACAACGCGTTCGTCGGCCTCAAGCATGACCGGTGACTCGTCAACATCGATGAGGGGCTGCGTCCACGCCCTTTCCCGGTCGATCTTACCGTGAAGTGGATGTTGTTCCGGCAACACATCGAGATACTGATCCGTGTCGTCGAGAATTGCCATCGCATCCAATGGACGCTGTTCTTCGCGGGCGGCGACGGCGAGTTTTGAATTCGTCTCGATGCCTTCGATCGCATCGAGTTTGTCTCGATGCCGCTGAGACGCAGACACGAGCGTCGCAGAGCGAATGGGCTGCGCGCTGACCGGCGGCGACAACTCCCAGATACGAAGTTTACCTTCCATGCCCGAAGTCACGATGCCAGCATCGTTCGGCAGGAATATCGCGTCGGACAGCCCGGTGGTTTCGCTATCAAGCTCGAGGAGAAGCTCGCCGGAATCGATGTGCCAGAGACGAACCTCAGGGTTATGCCAGGCGGAGGTCAGAATGCGTGTGCCATCGTCGGTGAGTTGTACGGATCCGATGGTTGAGTTGTGCGCTGCTCGCGACCACGCCATGGTCTCCTTCTCGACATCCCACACCGCGAGCAGGCCGTCTGCATGGCCGACGATGAGCATGGAATCATCATGTGTGAACGTGACCGCGTTCGGTGTGCTCTCGCCCGGTGCGTGAAGCACGCCGGCGTTCGTGCCATCGGGAACATACCAGAGCCGGACGGTGCCATCGTTCGACGTGGTTGCGACGCGCGTTCCATCTGATGTGAACGCCATGCGTCTCATCCCGCCGTCATGACCCTCGATCGTCTGCAGTGATTCTCCTGTCTGGACGTCCCAGATACCGAAGATCGCGCCTTCAAACGTGGCGGGCAAGTCCTCGGCCGGAGCGCCTGCGACGCAGAATGAACCGTCTGGTGAGATGATCAGATTTCGAACGCGTCCGCCCGTCTTGCGTGACCAGAGGCGACTGCCGGTCGCGGCGTTCCACGCACGAAGCCAGCCATCGCCGCTCGTCGTCATCAGGATTCGGTCATCTGGCGTCAGGTCAATGCTGCTGAAACCTGCGCTATCTTCGAATTGCACCCACCGTTGCGCACCGGTCATCGCATCCCATGAACGGAGCGAGCCATCTTGCGCAACCGAGTATACCAGGCGTCCATTCGTATTGACCACCGATTCAAAGACGAGCCGGTAGTGTCCGATCAGATCGACCGATCCGGTCACATGTGCACTGTTCCATTGTCGAACATCCGCGGCATCACCCCCCATTGCGAACGTATGGCCATCGGGATGAAAATCAAGCGCATGCAACTCACCTTGCTCACTGAGGGCGACGGTGACGAGTTCACCGGTTCGCGCGCGAAACGACCGAATACCGCCGGAACCGCCGGCGACAATCAGCTGACCGTCTGGCGAGAATTCCGCAACTCGGACCGGGAGGTTGTATCCACGGAGATCAAAGACATGTTCTCCTGTGTCTGCATCCCAGACCGCGGCCCGATTGTCGAAGCCTGCGGTCAGCAGGTGTTCACCATCAGGGCTGTATCGAATGGACCAGCTGCCGAAG
>JBCCFX010000072.1:0-16590 GCA_039029515.1 Planctomycetota bacterium | reverse complement strand
CTCACGCCAACGGCGATGCCACTGCCCGAACACGTGCCCGCCATCCGCGCCCGCTCGGCGGTGATACCGCGCGCTCCGCGGGCACGCCCGTGATCAGCCTCACCGGCATGGTGCTCAACAATGACACCGGCGTCCACCAACTCAACATCGGCCGCAAGCCGGACTGGATCCGAGCTCGCGTACCCGGCGGCGATGGCTACCGACGCCTCAAAGAGATCATCGATACCCATCAACTGCATACCGTCTGCCAGGAAGCATCCTGCCCGAACATCGGCGAATGCTGGACCCGCGGCACCGCGACCATCATGATCCTCGGCGACACCTGCACCCGATCCTGCGGGTTCTGCAACGTCAAGACCGGCCGACCGTTGCCGCCCGATCCCGAGGAACCGAAACGTGTCGCGGCGTCGCTCGCCCTGCTTGGCCTGAAGCATGTCGTCATCACCTGCGTTGACCGCGACGACCTTCCCGACGGCGGCGCCGCCATCTGGGCGGAGACGATCGAGCGCGTGCACGAATCCTGCCCCGACATGTCAGTCGAAGTGCTTGTCGGTGATTTCAAGGGCGATCCCGATGATCTGCAGAAAGTCATCGATGCGCGACCGGAAATCCTCGCGCACAACATGGAGACCGTGAAGCGCATGCACCCGACCGTGCGTCCGCAAGCGCGGTATCACCGCTCGTTGCAGGTCCTTCGACAGATCAAGGAACAAGGACTCGTTTCCAAGACCGGCATCATGGCGGGCATCGGAGAGACCGACGACGAAATCACCGAACTGCTTGACGACATTCGGACCATCACCGACTGCGACATCTTTACGGTCGGTCAGTATCTCCAGCCGACGCGCAATCACCTGCCGATCGACCGTTGGGTCCGACCCGAGCAGTTCGAGTCATATAAGAACCAAGGTCTGCAGGCTGGCTTCAAGGTGGTCGAATCGGGACCGCTCGTACGAAGTTCCTATCACGCCGAAGAACAGGCCGAACGCTTGAGCCCGGATCGCCGGCAGGTCGTCGAAACGATGGATGCACTCATCGATGGCGCTCGACATGATCGGACCCAATCGTCGACTTGAGCACATCCAGACGCCGCTGACGACCGAAGACAAGCGTGATGGCTGAAACCTGGACATTCAAACTGTTCTTCGATGCGGACTGCCCATACTGCGCTGCGGAAATTCGCTTGCTGCGCCGCATGAACCGTTCCGGCACGCTGGCGTTCGAGGACATTGCCGCGCCGACGTTTGATCCTTCACCGTTCGGGCGCACGCTCGATGACATGATGGCGACGATGCACGGCGTCTATGCCGACGGACGCATCGTCACCGGCATCGCGGTCTTCCGCGAAGCGTATCGCCATGTCGGACTCGGTTGGCTGTTCGCCCCCACCGGCTGGCCGATTCTTCGACCGATCTGTGATCTGGGATATCGGGTCTTCGCGCGTTATCGCGTACCACTCGGCCGACTCTTCGGACGCAAGTGCGCGGACGACGTCTGTCAGATTCCGATTTCCGAACGCCGCTGAATTCAGCCGGACATAAACAACGCAATCAACCAGACGATTGGTACCCAGAAGATCATCGTCAGCGCGATGAAATCCAGTGTGCGCCGATGTGACTCAGGAACGAAGTTCATCGGGAACGACACGATGCGCATCACGGGAAGCACAATCGGTTCCGCGCGCTCAAGCAGTGCGCCCAACGAGACCTTCGACTCCACCGTCGCTGACGCCGGCTCCAGTTCCTGTGGCTCGACAAAATCTGACATGTCAGCCAGATCCGGCTCGGATGTTGCCGCGACGGCAACTGGTTCCGGCTCCGACGCTTCGACCGGCGGCGGTGATGCCTCGGCTTCCACAGGCGCTTCTTCAGGCACATCGTCTGCAGGCGTCGAGGTCGGTGCTTCCGCGAGCAGGTCGGCCATGTCGGCGGGAGCATCGTTCGCCGCAGCATCCATTTCCGCGACGACGTCCGCCGTCGCAAGTTCGGCTTCGGCTGGTGCAGGCACATCGACCGGTGCTGTCGATGCCGTCACGCCAGCATCCGCCGGCGATGTCACTGCCGAATCCACCAGTTCATCGGCGATTGAGTCCGTCAGCGAGTCGCGCGCTTCCGCGAACTCTGCTTCCAACTCGCGATCTGAGATGTCATCCTGAATCACCGCGGTTGAGGGATCGAAGAGCGCATCGAGCACTTCGTCCACCGAATCGAAATCGCCCGACAACATCGACTCGACGTTGTCGGCAATGGACCGATCCTCATCCTCGAGTTCACGACGAGCGGCAGGCGCGGAAATGTCCGGCGCGAATGCCGGCGTGGTCACCGCGACGGCGCTTGCGGCGATCGTCTCCCGCTGCACGGATGTCGTCTCGGCGTCCTGCGCAGGCGGAGCATCCATGTGCGCCTCGGACGTGGAATCCATCATCGATTCCGCGACCGGCTCAATGACCGGATCTATCGCCGGCTCGGATGCAGCATCATCGACCAGCGCATCGACGGGCATTGACGGTGCATCATCGTGCATCACGACTTCGGGAATTGAGACCGCGTCGTCGGCCTCGACCACAGGTGCAGGATCAGGCAGCGCGGGATCAGGAACGACCGCGTCAGCGCTCGGCGATTCGAGAACAGGCTGCGGGATTGGTTCCGTCGTTGGCGGCTCCGCGTCGAGTGCATCGTTCAACACCGCGTCGGCCGAGTCAAACACGCCGTCCAGCACGTCGTCGAGATTCAGTGTGTACTCAGAGACGGCGGAGGATGACACTTCGCTCTCGCGTGCCGTGGCATCCGCGAGCTCTGCATCGTTGGTGTCGTCCGCACTGGCGTCCGCGCTGGCGTCAGGCACCGAAGGAACCGCCGGCTCATCAGTCACCCGCGATGCATCGTCGTCGAGCGCGTGGAAAATCGCGTCGAGTTCAGCCGCATTCGCCTCAGGCGGTGCCGGTGGAATGGACGCCGGATCCGGCGTACTGGCCGATGGTGGCGGATCGTCATGAGATGGGTTGCGGTGTTCATCCATGGTGCAATCGCACTGACGCGCGATTGGTCTTATCGGTCAATCGGCGTGGTGGCTCGAAAGATCGCGTCGGGGGTCATCAGGATGGATGTCACAGCATGCGGCGTCGATCAATCACGCGGCTCATCCGCACTGGCGGTCAGCGCGAGGTTGTCCCGATGAATGACCTCCGCGTACTCGCATCGTCCGAGAATTCGATCAATGGCTTCGGAGGCCTGGCCGGCGATCGCGCGCAGATCGTCCGCATCGAAGCTTGTGAGGCCGCGACCGATCTCCCGTCCGGAGGAATCCACGAGCCGAACCGGCGCACCGCGATCGAATGTGCCATCGACGGCCACGACGCCAACCGCGAGCAGGCTCCGGCCGCGATCGCGAACCGCCTCGACGGCGCCATCATCGAGCCGGACGGTGCCTTGCGGATGATCAAAGAACGCAATCCAGCGCTTCCGCGGCGACAGCCGACGCTCGGCGGGCGCGAACGTCGTGCCGACTGACTCACCCTCCCACAGCCGCGTCAGGACATCCGGCATCTCGGCGTGCGCGATATGGCAGCAAGCGCCACATGACGTGACCATGTCCGCGGCATCCAGCTTGGACATCATGCCGCCGCGCCCGAAGGAACTCTGGCCTGGCTGTACGAGTTCACGAATCGCATTGCTCACGCCGACGGCAAACGGAACGCGCTCGCCATCAACGGCGGTTGTGAAATCGAGAATCCCATCGGTGTTCGTCAGCATGACCAGCGCATCGGCGTGCAGCAACATCGCCACAAGCGCTGACAGGGCATCGTTATCACCGAATCGCATCTCAGCCACAGAGACCGTGTCATTCTCATTGATGATCGGAACGATGCGCGCCTGCAGCAGGCGTTCAAGGGTGTACCGAGCATTGAGATGACGTTCACGATGACGAAGGTCATCATGAATCAACAGGACCTGCGCGACGCGTATGTCAGCGGCCTGGAAGTACTGCCGATAGCGTTCGACGAGCCGCGCCTGACCGATCGCCGCCGCGGCCTGAAGACTCGGCAGATCCGTCGGGCGCTGCGCCAGACCGAGATCACTCAGTCCCGCAGCGACCGCGCCGGATGACACACAGATCACGTCGACACCAGAACGGTGCAATTTGATCATCTGATCGACATACGCCCGGCAGCGTCCTTCATCGATCCGACCATCAGCATCGACCACGGCATGACTGCCCAGTTTGACGACGACGCGATTCCAGCCGCCCGGCCGGTGCTCGCGAGTCGCGGGGTCATGATGATCGTGAGCCATCATGCTGCCCATGAGAGACGAATCGGTCGCATCTCGCAAGCAGCGTCTGCGGTACCATCATGCGCGTGAATGCACACGGTCTCGACATCGATGCGATCTGCCGGCAGGCTCGCGCGGCTGCTCGGGCGATCGAGTGGCTCTCGTCGCAGCAGCGCCGCGATGTGCTCTACGCGATGTCGGAGGCGATCAATGCGCAGTCCAGCGACATCCTTGCGGCGAATGCACGTGACGTCACCGCCGGTGAGTCCACAGGACTGTCGCCGGCCATGCTTGATCGACTGCGACTGGACGATGACCGTCTTCATGCGATGACCGCAGGTGTTCGCGCCGTCGCCGATCTGCCCGATCCGCTGCATATCGATCTGAACGAACGCATTCATGCCAACGGGATGCGCATTCGACGAGTCGCGGTGCCGCTGGGTGTGATCGCAATGATCTATGAATCCCGCCCGAACGTCACCGCCGATGCCGGCAGCTTGTGCTTCAAGGCTGGCAACGCGGTCATCCTCAAAGGCGGTTCGGAAGCGCTGGAAAGCAACCGGGCCATTCTGCAGGCGATGGAGCAAGGCGGTGTCTCGTGCGGCATGCCGGCGCACGCGATGCAGTTGCTTGACACACGTGACCGAAGCGTCGTCCACGATCTGTTGCAGCGCTATGACACGATTGATCTTGTCATACCGCGCGGCGGCGAAGGGCTGATCCGTGCCGTGGCCGGCCACGCGACCATGCCAGTCCTCAAGCACTACAAGGGCATCTGCCATGTCTACGTTGACGTCGATGCCGACCTGGAGATGGCTCTGAACATCGTCGAGAACGGCAAAGTCCAGCGTCCGGGCGTCTGCAATGCGACGGAGACGGTGCTCGTCCATGAGTCGATCGCGGATGCGTTCCTGCCCCGACTGGCCCGACGACTCGCCGGCTATGGCGTCGAGCTCCGCGGCGATGCGCGCACGTGCGCGGTGATACCGGACGCCATTGCTGCCCACGATGATGACTGGTCGGCGGAGTACCTCGACCTCATTCTGTCGATCCGCGTTGTGTCGAGCGCTGATGCGGCGATGGATCACATCGACCACCACGGCTCGCGACACAGCGACGTGATCGTGTCCGAGAATGCGGCAACAGCGCAGCGCTTCCTGCGTGGCGTGGATTCCGCTGCGGTGTACGTCAATGCGTCCAGCCGGTTCACCGACGGCGCTGAGTTCGGACTCGGCGCCGAGATCGGGATCAGTACCGATAAGGTTCATGCCCGCGGTCCGTGCGGCATCGAATCGTTGACGTCCTACAAGTACATCATCGAAGGGCGCGGCCAGATCCGCCCCTGAATGACTGCGCACGTCACCCAGACCGGACGACCGGACGTCACACGCGGATGATCATGTGATTCGTTCGGCGGATGCGCGCGTGTATATGACGCTTGGGACATGATCCACGATGGTGTACTCGAACATGTCATGCCGCCCAATCCGACCGATGAGCGCCGAAGCGAGACGCGACTGCCGTTTACGACGGAGTTGACGATCGTCTGGCACCATGACCTGGATTCCATGGGTCGGTACTCAGTCATTGACGTCAGCGAACACGGCCTGCGCGTGCGTAGCCGGCTACCCATGGTGAAGGGAATGACCGGTATGGCGCTGCGACTGCTGCCGGAAGGAACACCGCTCGACCGCACCGTGATGGTGCGTTGGGTTCGCAAGGTTGATGACGGTTCGGGCTACGACATCGGACTTTCGTTCCTCGAAGCCTGACCGCGAATCCCCTGCTTCTGACCTCTGTGAACACCCTTGTCGCCGGCGTGCCGGCGGCGGGGGTGTTTTTGTGGACGTGCGCATCACGCTCGACAGGAACAAGTGGCCCGGAACGCACAGGGAGAACCAGCGGCACAGACTGAATTCGACTCGGACCGTGCTGATAAGCACCCCGATTTCAGGGCGATCAAAGGGGCGAGGTCCGATTCGATACGGCGCCGGCACCGATCCGTATGACAGGTCCGATTCACAATGTTTGTCCAGACCGAATGCTTGACCATGCTTCGTCGATACATGATGCGGACCGAATGACGCCGCTCGAGGGGAGCGGCCTCAAACGGTCTGGGGAGAACGTCATGTTGGATCATTCTGTATTCATTCCGGTGGAGGCGGCACGCCGAGACCAGACGCCGGAGCAACTCCGGTCGATCGAAGCACTGAAGCTTGAGACCATCGCGGACGACACGATTGACACGAACGATTCCGAGGACACGCAGAACGAAGGACAGGCCGCCTGAGGCACGACTGCATGGCCACTGAGACGAACCAATCCGTTCGCCGATTCCTCGTGGACAAGCGTTTGCGGACCTCGCGTCCGGAACTCATCCTCGCGCTGCAGAACCGAGCGCAGGATGCATCGCAACCGATCGATGTTGACATCGTTGACTTCACAAGAAACGCCTACACATCGGTGCGACGAGCAGCCTCCGCGGGTCGTCCGTTCTCGGCCGTCATCGCAGACCTGTCAGACGATGACCCGGTCCACGCTCGCGAAGCCGAACGCACACTCGAACATCTCCTGCGCACGGACCTTCGATTGCAGGTCGCCGTCGGCTTGCCCGGCCCCGACTTGCCCGAGTGGATCATCAACTCAGAAACGCTCGATCGACGTCGCATCTACCCGCTGGACCTTACCGGCGATGCGACGACATTTCAGTTTCATCTTGACCGCATCATGGAACGATGGACCATCAGCGAGCATGTGCGCGATGGCATCGTCTGCGTGCAGGCCGACCCGCTGCATGACGGTCTGACCGGCCTTGCGAACCGCGCATTGCTGCTCGATCGCATTCGCACGTGCATCGAACGCCAGCGTCGTCGTCACGACTACCACTTTGCGCTGCTGTTCGTCGACCTTGATCGATTCAACGTCGTGAATGACGGATTGGGCCACGAAGAAGGCGATCGACTGCTGATCGCCGTGTCCCGACGCCTGCGACGTTGCCTCCGACAGTCCGATACCGTGGCCCGCGCGACGGAACACGATGTCGCGCGCATCGGTGGCGATGAATTCTTCATCATCCTTGACGATCTGCAGCACCACAGCGACGCCACGCGCGTTGCCCGACGATTCCTGCACGCACTCGAACAGCCGTTTGAACTCAGCAACCAGGAGATCTTCATCTCCGCGAGCATCGGCATCGCGCTGAGCGATAACAACTATCGTGATCCGGACCATATGCTCCGCGATGCAGACACCGCGATGTATCGCGCCAAAGCTGATGGCCGAAGTTGCTACGCCGTCTTCGACCAGAGCATGCACGACGAAGCGATTGAACGACTTCGCCTGGAAACCGATCTGCGCCATGCGGTCGACCGCAATGAATTCCGGCTGATGTACCAACCGCTCGTGCGGCTGACGACCGGCACCATCGAAGGATTCGAAGCGCTTATCCGTTGGGAGCATCCGGAACGAGGCACCGTCTCGCCGGTGGACTTCATTCCGATCGCCGAAGAGACCGGCCTCATCGTCCCAATCGGCCGCTGGGTGCTTCGCGAGTCATGTCGTCAACTCGCTGATTGGCGTCGACGGCTCGATCTGGATGACGACTTCTCCGTGAGCGTGAATATCTCACGCAATCACATGCAGGCGCCCGATCTCGTCCCGCAGTTGCGATCGCTGCTCGAGGAGTACCGGCTCGAAGGCCGCCACATCAATGTGGAAATCACTGAGAGCGTGCTGATGGAGAATCCGAACTCCGCATCGCGCACGCTCGCAGAGATCCGCGATATGGGCATCGAACTTCATATGGATGACTTCGGCACCGGCTATTCATCGCTGAGCTGCCTGCATCACTTCCCGATCAGCAAGCTCAAGATCGACCGCGAGTTCATCAACAACATGGGCCAGGACGAAGAGCACGCTGCGATCGTGCACGCGATCGTCGCGCTCGCGCACCATCTTCGTCTTCAGGTGACCGCGGAAGGCATTGAGACGCGCAATCAGCTTGAACAAATCCTCGGCATGGGCTGCGAGATTGGCCAAGGCTACTACTTTGCCAAGCCGCTCACGCCTGCGGATGCAGAAAGCGTGCTGAATACGGATCACTCGTGGCTCAGGTCTGCCTGATCAGCGTGGACACGCGCCAAACGCATTGATCGACTGAATAAGATCGTCGATGTTCACCACGCCATTGCCGCACGGCACCGACGAGTCGATGTCCGACAGGATCGCGCCGGTCATGCCAAAGTCATTGATCACCGCAAGCAGATCGTCGATGTTCACCACGTTGTTTCCGATCGGCGCGAGCGCATCCTGCGCGGGGCGAATGTCGCCGACACACAACGATTCCGCTACTTCATAGCACCCTCGATCCACGGTGCCCGCGCCGTTCGGGACATCCGGACGATCCACCAGACGCGGCGCGCCGGCAAGGTCAGTCGAACCGATCGCGAGCGCAGCTGCATCATCGCCGGCATCGATCATCGGCGAGCATTCCGTCAACCGTGGCGGACCGATGAACTGTGGATCCAGACCGTTGTTGTCAACGCCACCGAGCGATCCGTCCCACCCTTCGATCGTCGAATGCATGATCGTCGGCGACGTGGAATCGTTGGTGATCTGCGCTGCGAGGCCGCTCGTAACGCCATCTGTATTCCCCCACACGATGGTGTTCGTCATCAACACGTTCGACGTGTTGAAATTTCGAATGCCGCCGGTGGATGCGCCAGCCTGGTTGTTCACGACGGTGCAGTTGACGAGCGTCGAAATACCTTCAAAGTCGCCATGGAATGCGCCGCCATCGCCCGTCGCGATGTTGCCTTCAAACAAGCAGTTCCCGAACGTTGGTTCGCTGAGTTCCGTACAGAACACCGCGCCACCATTGCCCGTTGATTGGTTCATTCGGAATGCGCACTGTCTGAAGTCAGCATCGACGCCACCATTCAGCAGGATCGCACCGCCATCCTCAGCCTGATTCGACTCGAATGTGCAGCGCACGATTGTGGGCGTGCTGAAGAAAATGCTGGCAATCGCGCCGCCATCCGCGACGGCTGTATTCGAGATGAACAAGCAGAGCTCAAATGTCGTGTCGTCCGACAACGAAATCTGCACGGCGCCGCCGGTCGCCAACGACTCGTTCATCTGAAATTCACAAGACGTAAAGGTCACATCGCCACCACTTCCGACGCCGACAGCGCCGCCCCCACCATTGGCGTCGTTTTCGCTGAAGCTGCTGCTTGTGACCGTACTGGGATTCGGGCCAGCCCCGGAAATGAACAGCGCACCGCCTAGCGATGTGACCGAGTTGCTCTCAAATTCCGTATCCGTGATGAATGCAGTTGATGAACTGATATTGATGGCACCACCGCTCGACGCCTCATTCATGCGAAGGGTTGAGTCTTCGAGCACAAGCGTGCCGCCGTTGCGCACGGCGATGGCGCCGCCATTGCTGGCTGCAGCGTTCAGTTCAAACGTACAGCGACGGAGTGTGCAGCCGCCTCGATCGACGAGCAAGCCACCGCCGATGCGCTCCACTGCGAACAAGCCGTCCGCGACGCCACCGGTGATGGTGAATCCATCGAGGATCGTGCTCGTACTCCCGTTGATTGCCGTCAGCACGTGCAACGCAATGCCATCACCGTCCAGACTCGCGATGAACTTCTCAGGATCGCGCAGTCCAGGGCTGCCCGTCGTGACGCCCGCGTATCCACCATTCAGGGTGACGCTTGCTGGCAGTTCGAATGACGCCGCGGGGTCATCGGTTCCCGTCGGATTCGCGGCCGATGTGTCGGGCATGTATGTCCCTTGCGCCACGCGAATCTCATCGACGGTTCCCATTGCGGCGGCAGCAAGCGCATCGGCAAGATGCGGATACGCATTCGTCCAACTCGTCCCATCGCCGCTGCCCGTGGCGTTCGTGTCGACAAACGCCAATCCACCGGCATGCGCCGCAGCGCCGGTGAACAGCAAGGTCAGATTCAGCACAATGACAGGGTGCCGCACGATTCTTCCTCCTCGCACTACGGACACGGTCCGAAGGCATTGATCACGGTCAGGACATCGTCAATGTTGATCACGCCGTTCCCGAACGTTCCGTCCCCATTGTCCGGCGCGATATCGCAGGTGGTATTCGTCGATCCAAACGCAATGATAATCGCCACGAGATCGTCGACGTTGACAACTCCGTTGCCACCAACCGGCTCGCAGTCCGCAATACATGCTGGTCCGCCCGCGCACGCAGGATGCACTTCAACCTCATGCACGGTCGACATCCCTGCCGCATCCGTCACGGTCAAGCGAATCCTGTAGTAGTACGTACTGCCGTCACATCCAATCGGTGACAGGATCGTTGACGTTGAACACGATGAATCAATGGGCTCATCGTGCGTGTGATCGTTGTGATGCAGAATGGTCTGCCATGCACACTGCAACGAGCCGGCATCATGCTCCGCGTCCGCGATGGTTGCCTGCAACGACAGGACCGTCGGCTCTTCAATCGAATACGTCGTGCCGAACGCGGGGCTGATGATCTGGACGAGCGGTGGCGTGTTGTTGAGCGACACCACCATCGTGGTCATGGCGCTCGCGCCGCCGGTATCGGTCACCGTGAGTGTGACGGTGTAGCCGGTCGGCACGCCGGCGGGCGCACTGAAGGTGTGCATTGGTTCCGGGTTACTCGTCGTTTCGGAGTCATCGCCGAAGTCCCAGAGATAACTCAGTGACGTTCCATCAGGATCATTCGATGACACGCCCGAGAACTGAACGGTCAATGGGCTCGTTCCACTGAGCACGTCGGCGGTGATCGCCGCGACCGGAGCCTGATTCCCACCGAAGCGCACGCGTCGAATCGAACTCCCATTTCGGATGTACCAGAGTCCACCCTCGGTGGGATGAACAGCGAGTGACGTCGCCGCACCACCTGGTCCAAAGCCTCCGGCAATGATCTCGATCGGACGGTGATTCTCATCGATGCGCATCGCACGAATCCAACCGCCTGACCAGTCCGCGTGAAAATACGCGCCCTGATAAATCGCGGGGAAATCGGTCCCGGTATAGAACACACCGCCGACTGAAGCAGTGCCCGTGAACGACGCGCCGGCGACAGGGCTTTCCGGCGTACCCACATTCGTCTCGGTCGGTTCGCCGGCACCATTCCACGTGGCAACACGAGCAGGACTGCCATCATGCGCCCAATCCATCACTGGTCGCTCATGGACAAAGAACGGGATCGACGCGGGGATCATCTCTGCCGGATCGCATGGATTCGGCACCGTTGTCGGCGGCGACTGCGTCGCTTCAAGCAATAGGTTTGCATACGTAAACGACGTCGCGCACGGCAATGGATTCGGCGCATCGACATTTGGCGTTTCCTGATCGACGTAGTCGAGTTGCGGCGACAGTCCTTCGTACAGCGGCCAGCCGGCGTTCGCTCCGCTTGATTGAATGACGGTCAATTCCTCGTAGCTGTCCCAACCGACGTCGCCGATGAACAACACGCCTGGATCAGCATCGGCTGGAGCGTGACTGCCGGTCTCGGGGCGAATCGCGAAACGGAATGGATTGCGCAGTCCGAGCGACCAGATTCGCGACTGCGGTGCGCGCGGCGAACCCTGGGCGAAGAACGGATTACTCTCGATGCCATCACCGGTTTCAGGATCGATGCGCAGCATCTTGCCGCACAGCGACTGGAGCGATTGCGACCGATACGCGCCGATGTCTTCCGTCGACGTGATGATCGAGCGTTCAACGCCCTGCGGGCCGTAACTGCCGCCCTCAGGGCCGCCGTCATCCGCGACGACATAGCTGGCGCTGTCACCGGTCGAGATAAGCAACGTGCCATCAGTGCCGAAGGCGAGCGAACCTACGCCATGCGATTCGTGAAGGATCGGAATGCCGGTCGATCGTGTTTCCCCGATCAGCACAGTCCGGCTGTCCGCAACGACGGCACTGAAACCAGCCGACACATCGAGTGTGTAACGCGAGACGCGGCCGATTGACGCGCGAAAGTACTGGTTGGTATTCGCGCTGTACGACGGCGTACCGAACGTATCGAGATGGTGATAATCAACGACATACAGGAGGTAGATGCGCCCATTGGTCAGAAAGTCAGGATCCAACGCGAGCCCGAGCATGCCGTGATCGCGCCACTCGCCAACTTCCTGCCGGAGATCCAGCACCGGACCGGCCGGCGGCGTGCCATCGGGTGCGGTGATCCAGACGCGGCCATCTTTGGACCAGACGACCATTCTGCCGTCGTCAGCGAACACAATGCCCACCATGTTGGACCATGGGCCGGAGATCGTTTCCTCGAAGAATCCGGGTGGTTGTACGGAGGTTGTGCTGGCGCGGCGATGGCCGTCGTGGGCCTGCACAGCGGCGGCCACGATCGCGGCGGCAAGCGTGCTGCCGACCCGGGCGAAGCTTCTCATGCGATTCACAATCGTTCTCCCTGCCTCCATCGTGCCTCGATCGAGGGGGCGGGGCAACAGGAATCCCTCCGAGACGTCCGGCTGCACCGCCAATACCGATAACATCCTAATTCACAGATGGTTGGAGTGAAGGCCCGATTGACCGAATCGGTCGGCCGGCAAACTGGGGCGACCCAGCGATCGGTCGAAGTGTATCGCCGGGGCAATTTAAATTGCCTCACACGAATGGGCGTAACCAGTTGTCGTTACGCGTCTTCCATAACGCATTGAATGCCGCCGATAAAAAATCGTCTATCTGTACTGAGAGATCTCGCGAGCGCGTGCAGATTTCCCATAGCGGAGGTCTGTGTCCCCCGCACACGAGGCGAATCGAAATCGCACATGACGCTTGCAGGGTGGGAGTCGGAAGCCAGACGTGCACCACGCACCGCAGGCATGTTGTCCATCAACAGCGCGATTCGTTCGTCCGGATTTCGGTGCGGCACCGGGGGCGCACCGGGATGTGCAGACCCAAAGGGGGCACGGCGTTTCGCCGTTGCGTTTGCAGGGCTCGAATCGTCCATCTCATGTCCCGTGAGGAGATCACACCATGTCACGAACTCATCGTTTTGCGCCAGCCATCTGTTCAAGCCTCGCTGCGGCGGGTCTTGGGGCGGCGCTCCTGTCCGGCCTGACGCAACCCGCGCAGGCTTGTGTTGATCCCGGCCCGCCCCCGGCGGTCTGGGTGACGTTCCATCCCCCCGATCCCAACACGCCTTGTCCGTTCGATCTTGACGGCGACGGCTTTGTGGGCGCCACCGACCTCGCGATTATTCAGGGACTCGTCGGCCTTCCGTGCCCGGCGTGTCCCGCTGACTTCAATGGCAACGGCGTCATTGATCCGGGCGATGTCCAGATCCTGCTCGACAACTTCGGCGACTGTGTGCCGGTCCAGTGCATCTGGCTCACCATTCATGACTACACGTCATTCGGCGCCAATCCCGGTCAGTTCTGTGCATGCGCGCTGAACGTCCTTTCACCGTTCATCACGGTGGAAGACGTACTGATCTGCGACGCAGCGACCGGCCTGCCGATTCCAGGCTGGGACTTCGTGCCCAACAACGTCGTCGGTCAGGAATTCAACATCGCCAACGGCGGCGGGAACTTCGTCGGCTTCCTGTCGGAAACCACGGCGACAATTCCGCCAGGCTTCGACATCGACATCAAGTTCAAGGTCTCCGCGCCGGTCGGTGTGGGCTTTGATGAAGTCCGTCAGGCACTGCAGAGCGCTGACAACATCGTCGGCACCGATGAAGGTAACTTCGACGGCACGCTCACCGGTGGTCACTTCGGTCTGCGCCCCGCCGGCCAGATCGGCGGCATGCCGCCGCCGTGCCCGTGGGATTGCACGCCCGTCAATGCTGACGGCACCGTCGGCAACGGACTGGTCAACATTGATGACCTGCTCGCCGTGATCAACTCGTTCGGTGATCCGGGCGGTCCGTGCGACGTCACGCCGCTCAACCCCGACGGCACCGTTGGCAACGGCATCATCAACATTGATGATCTGCTTTCCGTCATCAACAACTTCGGCCCGTGCCCGCTTGAGATCTTCGGTATTGAACCGCCGGTCTTCCAGGAAGGTGACATCGTCAAGATTTCAGGTGTCGGCTTCGGCTGGGATCCTGATGATCTGTGTGTCGTCCTCCGTACTGGCGATCGCGCCGTTCCCATGCGTGCGCTTTCGGTGACCGATGCCATGATCTGCGCGCAGGTTGGCGCGATCCCGCCGGGCGCACCGGCTGGACAGGTTGAAGTCATGCTCGGCAACGGTGGTCAGGGCATGTTCAACCCGATCTTCCCCGACATCCAGGTCGATGTTCCGGTGTGGGTCTGGGAAGGTGATGGCGGCGGCGGCGCTGGCGGTGATATCCCCGGCCAGCCTGATCCGACCAATCCTGATCCGAACCAGCAGTGGTTCTTCTCGAACCTCGTCGACGGCGAGCTCTGCACCGTCATCTCCGGCGACTGGCCGGAAGGTGCGAAGATCCGCATCACCGCACGAGCGCATACCGACTCGAGCCAGCAGGATCTCGATGCACCGCAGGTGCGCTTCCTCGATGCCGGCTCGGTGCAGGAATGTGCTGAACGCATCAAGGACGTCGTCGTCTGCGCATTCCAGCAACAGACTGGCGTCATCGTTGAAGCAGAATGCACGGACCTCGGCAACGGTGAAGTCAAGATCACCGTCCGCGTGCCCGGCGAGTTCATCAACTGGGGCCTGTTCGACATCTGCGTGACGGCGTGCCCGCCGGATCTTCAGGTGACGGACTTCTTCCCCAAGACCGGTCAGACCGGCGACATCATCACGATCTGCGGTACCGGTTTCGATCCCGATCCGGATAACAACTGCGCCGTCGTCATGATGGGCCCCAACTGCTCGCTGCCGCTGCAGGTCATCAATGTGTCGCCTGATGGCACGAAGATGGACGTTGAAGTCGGTCCGATCTGGCAGGGCGCACAGCCCGGTCCGATCATGGTCGGTCTCGGCCAGGGTGGCTTCGACTTCTTCCAGCCGGTGTTCCCGGAAATCATCGTGCCGCAGCCGGTGTGGACATGGGTCCGTGACGTCAACGGTCCGATGGATGACACCACAGATCTGCCGGGTGGCACGTTCAACCCGGTTCCGCCGCCCACCGAACAGTGGATCCACGGCGAACCTGATCCCGCGACCGGTCAGCTCTGCCTGATTCTGCCGCCGGGTCTCAACTGGGCGCCGAACCAGAAGATCAACATGACACTGCGCATGCATGATCACGCCCAGGGCATTGGTTACGACGGGTACTTCCCGTGCGTGACGCTCAACGTACCGGCCGGTGGAACACCGGAACAGTGCGCCGAGCTGCTGTGCGACATCGCCCGCTGCGCATTCCTTCAGAATGCAGGCATCGCGATCGAATGCGACATCATCACGTTGCCCGATGGCAGCATTAAGATCGTCGCTGGCATCCTGAACGGGAATGTCGACTGGGGCAACTTCGATGTGTGTCTGCTTCCGCCGGAACCGCCGGTGGTCACCATCGATGGTTTCACCCCGACCACCGGTCAGACCGGTGACATCATCACGATCTTCGGCAGTGGTTTCGATCCGGATCCGGACAACAACTGCGCCGTCGTCATGATGGGCCAGTTCTGCTCGCTTCCGCTTCAGGTCATTGACGTGAATCCGGCAGGCACGCAGATGCAGGTTGAAGTCGGCGCAATCTGGCAGGGCGCACAGCCCGGCCCGATCATGGTCGGCCTCGGTCAGGGTGACTTCGGTACGTTTCAGCCGGCGTTCCCCGAGATCATCGTGGAACAGCCGGTCTGGATCTGGGACCGTGACGTCAACGGCCCGATGGATGACACCACGGACCTGCCGGGTGGCGGCAACTTCGATCCTGTCCCGCCGCCGGCCGAGCAGTGGATTCACGGCGAGCCGGACCCGGCATCGGGCCTGCTCTGCGTGGTCATCCCGCCGGGCACGAACTGGGAACCGTTCCAGAAGTTGCAGATCACGTTGCGCATGCACGATCACGCGCAGGGTATCGGCCACGATGGCTACTTCCCGTGCATTCGACTTGATGTGCCGCCGCCGGGTGGCGACCCACTGTTCTGTGCGGAACTCATCTGCGACACCGTTCGCTGTGCGTTCTTCCAGCAGTCGGGCATCATCATCGATTGCTTCGTGAAGCCGTTGCCGGACGGTGGCGTCAAGATCACGGCGTCCATCCCGGGCGGTTTCGTGAACTGGGGCAACTTTGACATCTGCCTCATCCCCGGTACCTAAGCGCTGATACGACACGCAGTGCACATGACTCGACGAGCGCCCGGCCACGATGCCGGGCGCTTTTTTTGGAAGGGAAAAGGGAAGAGCG
>JBCCFX010000071.1:0-17094 GCA_039029515.1 Planctomycetota bacterium | reverse complement strand
GGGCTGTGGGCTGTGGGCCGGAGTGTAGGGCGGGGGCTGTGCCCCCGCCGTGATCACCGTTCGATCATTCAAAGATGCCGGTCGCCCTACTCATGGCTCATGGCCTATGGCTCATGGCTTCCCTACCCCGGTCTCGACATCAACGTGTCACGGATCGGCATCACCACGTTGGGAATCACGCGATCTTCCGACAGTCGCTCCGCGTACCCTGCCAGCGTGCCGAACACCGCGTTGAACTGCTCGACACTCTGCAGCGGTCCATCCTGACGAATCGTCAGATAGACGCTGATCGGTTCATCGGCCCATCGCCGGCTCATGACCTCCGCCATACGCGTATGCGTCTTCACCTCGACAAACGCCTTCAGCGAACACGTCTCATCGAGCGACAACCCGATGAACGGCTGCACATCGGTCATCGGCTCGCACGCGGTATCGACCAGCCCCGACAACGGCGTGTCGGCAAGCAGCGCATCGAACACGACTTCATTGCGGTTCGCCTGGCACGCGAGGTCGAACCCGAAGATCAACTCGATGTAGTCGACGTCGAGCGGACTGATCGAGAGGAAATACGGCGCGATCTCCAGCACGAGGCGGTGCAGCTTGTACGCCTGATCCAGCGACCCGGGATTCACCCAGCCGCTGCGGATGGACGTGCGGCGCATCGCGAGCCAACTGTAGCGCGAGTCCTCATCGGCGCTCTCGAGCGCCAACTCATCGTCATACCGGCGGAAGCGGTCCATGCTCGGCAGTGCCTTGCGCACTCGATCGAACATATCGAGCACGGTCTCTCGACGAGTCGGAAGGTCCATCTTCAGCGCGATCTTCTGGTTGATATAGAAGTCGCTGCAGATCGCCGCAAAGCTGTTCGACATGCGCACCTCCTCCGTGATGGTGCGCCGAGTCTACCCCGCGGTCGCGGGCGTGGGCGCAACCGGAAGCCTGCGCATGGGCTGCCGTTTCCAGTACGTCAGTGATCGCCATGCCCACTCGAACGGACCGAACCGGAAGTGCTTCATCCAGATCGGTGACCAGATGAGCTGCAATGCCCAGATCGTGCCGACCACGATGTACAACTGGCTCCGCGTGAAATCTCCGAATTGCCCGAAGCCGTATGGGAAGAAGAAGGTTGTGCACAGAATCGTCTGCATCAGGTAGTTGGTCAGCGCCATCTGTCCCGTGCAGGCGAATGCGTGGCGGATCGTACACAGCACCGGCAGCTGCGCTTTACACACCAGCATGATCACGCCGACCCAGCCCAAAGCGACGAACAGACTGCCCCAGTAGTTCCACTGGCTGATGATGAACATGGAGTCCACGGCGCCCCATTCAGCTGCTTCATATGCACCTGGTGCCTGGGCGATCAGGGACCAGCCGATCCCGAAGCCGAGCACGGTCATGGCGACGTAGAACGCCATGGACCGCTTGGCACTGAAGACACCCATCTTGTACAGCGCCATGCCGATGAGCATGTTGCCCATCGCACGCCAGCCCCACATGAAGATGAACGCGAATGGCACCGCGAGGATCGCAAAGATGATCCGCTCGCCGGTGATGGACAGGAATGACATCAGGTCGAACGGACCACCGCCATACATCGCCATCTGTTCATCAAGTTGTTTCGCCGACGGTGACCAGAATTCACCAAGGCCCTTCATCATCTCGCTCTGCGCATCGGCGGGCCAATGGTCGAAGCTCAGGCCGACAGCAAAGTTGACCGCACTGGCAAAGGCGATCAGCAGCATGCCAATCAGAATCAACCAGACCGCAGGTAGCTTGCGCACGAGAATGACCAGCACACCGCAGGCGGCGTAGAGTGCGAGGATGTCACCGTTCCAGAACAGTGCACTGTGGATGAAGCCGAACAGGAACAGCCAGCCGATGCGCTTGTAGTGCAGGGCGTACACACCCTTGCCCGCAGCATCTCGCCGCGAGGCCATGAGCACGATGCCGGCACCGAACAACATGGAGAAGATTGTCATCATCTTCATGTCAAACATGAAGAGCATGATCTTCCAGGTCAGCATGTCGGCATCGCTTGCCGGACCATTCCAATTGGGATTGGCGTATGCCGCAAATGGAATGGCGAACGTCGTGATGTTCATTGCGAGGATGCCGAGGACGGCGAAGCCGCGCAGGACATCCAGACTGCGAATACGATCCGCCTGTTTCGTCGGCCCGGCTTTCACGACATTGGAGAATGCATTTGGATCGACTGGCATCGCCGGCACGTCGGCCGGCGGCGTCATCCCCTGCTCGATACTGCTCATATGGTGCCCCTGCTCCAACCGTGCCTCGCGTCGCGCGCCTCACGCGCCGCTGTGCACCGCATCTGATTCCAGAATCCAGGCGAGAATCGCGTCGACGTCACTGAGATCGTCGACGGTGAGATCCGCGCCGTGTTCGCGGAGTTCATCCGCGGACCAATGTCCGGTGCCGACCGCGAGCGAACGACAGCCGTTCGCCTGCGCGCAGTCCACATCGTGTTGTGTGTCACCGATGATGATTGTGCGCGCGGCATCGATCGCCGTCCCGTGATGCTGCACGTATCGCGCGAGCGCCACCGGCGGCAGGTCGCGCCGCGTTGCCCCATCGTCCCCGTATGCTCCGAACGCGAACAGCGATGAATCCAGTCCCGCCGCTTCCACTTTCATCTGGCCGGACTCCGGCCAGTTCCCCGTCAACAACGCGATGGTCACGTCGGACATCGCGTGCAATCGTTCCACCAGATCCATCACACCCGGCAGCAGCATGGCCGCCTGATCACTCGCCAGCAACTCGCGCAACGCGTCGACGTAGGCAGCTCGGAACTGCGCATGGCTCGCATCCGAGTCGTCGTAGCCGCCACGCTCCACGGCGGTGCGCCAGATGATCGGATCCAGACTGCCCGCGACTTCGACCGACTTCAGCGTGAAGCGATCGCCGTAGAGCGCGGTCCCCGCCGTGGTCATGGCTCGGAGGCCGGCTCGCTGCGATCGCAGCAGCGTTCCATCGATATCGAAGAGGACGAGCATGGCGGAATCATACAATTCTGATCCGACAGTCCAATTCACTCGTCGCGAGAAACGTCATTTCCGCCATCATCAGCGGCCGCGGCCCGCTTGATGACGTCAATCACGTCCAACGCAACATCGTTGGGGACGGCGAAACTGAGTCCGTACAGCGTGATCTTCCATCCCTCGGCCGTCCTTCGCGCCGCTCCGACGCCGCGACACTCGCCGTACTTGGCGTTGTCGAGCAGTTCATCGAAGGTCGCGTGTCGTCCGTCCGGGGCCATGACGATGGTGCGATCGCGCGGCACGTAGGTCCATCCCTGTCCGCGTTCGAAATACGGGGCACAGAACGCGCGGAACTCATCACGGGTCCACCGCTCGGTCGCATCGGTGCCGATGAAGACGGCTCGCTCGTCGAGGCATTCGAAGTATCGCTCGAAGTCGGCCTCGGACGCCGCGAGATGAAAGTCATCCAGCAGCACGTTGATGTCATCCTGCGGCGGCGAACTCGTGCATCCGTTCAACACGAACAGCGCCACTGTTAACAGGACCCAGGCGCACGCTCTGCGCGCGCAATCCGTTCGTTTCTCAGGAAAAGACTGACGATCTATCTCGATGCGCACGCGGTGCGCGCGCACTCGGCTCACGATGCCACCGCAGTGCAGACCTTCCGGGCGGCGTCTTCGAGGTCGCCGGCGATCTCCATCGTGGGCAGTTCGCCCTTGGCGGACTCGAGGACGGTTCGTGCTTCCTGCACGTTGGTGCCTTCGAGACGGACAACGAGCGGCACGGTGAACCCGATGTTCTTGGCGGCGCCGACGATGCCGCGAGCGATCTTGTCGCACTGCATGATGCCGCCGAAGATGTTGACGAGCACGCCTTGGACCGCGTCATCGGAAAGGATGATGTCGAATGCTTCGCGGACGGCTTCTTCGGTCGCGCTGCCACCGACATCGAGGAAATTCGCGGGTTCGCCGCCGTGGAGCTTGATGATGTCCATGGTGCTCATGGCGAGGCCGGCACCGTTGACGAGGCAGCCGATGTTGCCATCGAGTGCGACGTAACTGAGGCCGAATTTGTTGGCACGAAGCTCGGCGGGGTTTTCCTCGGCGGGATCGAACATCGCCGCGATCTTCTTCTGTCGGAACATCGCGTTGTCATCGAAGTTGAACTTGGCATCGATCGCGAGCACCTGACCATCAGGGAACTGATCGTTGGGCGGCGTCACGATGAGCGGGTTGATCTCGGCGATCGACGCATCGCCTTCATCGAAGAGCGTCGCGAGCTTCAACATGATCGAGACGACCTGATTGACCTGCTTGCCGGTGAAACCGAGCTTGAATGCGAGTTCGCGGGCTTCGAACGGGCGGAGTCCCATGAGGGGATGGATCGGCTGCTTGAGGATCGCATCGGGGTTGTCGTGCGCGACCTGTTCGATCTCAACGCCGCCTTCAGCGGATGCGATGAGCGTGTTGCAGTTGCGAGCGCGATCGGTGGTGATGGCGAGGTAGTACTCTTTGGCGATGTCGACGCCGGCGGCGACGAGCAGTCGTTTGACCTCAAGGCCATCGGCGCCGGTCTGCGGCGAGACCATGCGATTGGAGAGCATGAATTTGGCAGCTTCGCGGGCTTCGGCGGCCGTCTTGACGAGCTTCACGAAACCGGCTTTGCCACGACCGCCGGCATGGACCTGGGCCTTGATGACGATGAGTCCGACGCCGGTGGCGAGGATGTTCTTCGCGGCCTGTTCGGCTTCATCGACGGACTGGACCATCGCGCCTTCGGGGACGGGAACGCCGGCGTCCTTGAGGAGATCGCGACCCTGATATTCGTGGACTTTCATGTCGTGTCAGCTTTCCGTGAGATCGTCAGATCGGAGAATCGCGGATGATAGCAGGTCGCCTGCGGGTGACTTACAGGTTGCGGTACTGATCGATGATCTTCTTGAGCTTGGCGGGCTTCGGGACATCACGAACGGTGATCTCCGCGGCGGTCGATCCTCCCCCGGCGGAGCTATCGAGGGTGATGTTGCCGGTGCCGACGAGGCGCTGGAAGAGGCTCTGCTCGATCTGCATGTTTCGGATGTGATCGTGGAGCACTTCGTTGGTGTGCTTGCGCAGCAGACCGCGTCGATAGATGGTGCGTTTGTTCGTGAGGCGGAGTTGCTGCGTGAGGTGGTTGATGTACCAGCCAGCCCACCAGAGCAGTGCGATGACGCTGGCACCGAGCGCCATGTAGAGGAGCGCACGGTTGCCTTCGCGCCCGACCCAGAACGCGCCGACAAGGCCGCCGAAGAAGAGCAGCAGGATGATGAGCGCGGCGAGCGGCTTCGCGCGCAGCATCGCGGGACGGAACGCGAGGATGTCGGTTTCCGGTCCGGCGTCAGGCGGAAGACCATCGGCTTCGGGTGTGTGCGCCGCCGGGACGCGATTCACGTCGCCGCAGAGTGGGCATGGCACCTTGCCGCCGGCGTCCTTGGGATCGGCTTCAAAAGTCTTCTCACAGTTGTCGCATTCGATGGAGATCATGGTGGAATTGGGTTCTGTGTTGTGGGTTTTGGGTTCCAGGTCAGAGGATCATCGGTATTGGAGCATTGATCGCGTGATTGGTCACGTCGGGGGAACGACGAATCGGGACGAGCGAGGAAGGAGCCATGAGGGATGAGGGATGAGCCATGAGGGATGAGGGATGAGCCATGAGAGATGAGTGATGGGTTGGGGGTTATGGGATTGGAGCTGTGGGCGGTGAGGTGGCGCGATCACTCATCGCGTTTGCAGGCGTACGTCTATCCCGGCGGGGGCACAGCCCCCGCCCTACTCAAGGCTCACAGCCCATAGCCCAAAGCCCAAAGCCCATAGCTCACAGCCTCCTCACGTTCGGCGGATGATGACGGCCGTCAGGTCATCGTCCTGTGGTGTGCCGCGGGCGTGTCGACGGACGTCGGCGTCGAGGGCCTGGATGATCTCATCGGTGGGATGTTCGGCGGCGGCGATGATCGACTCGTTCAGCCGCTGGACAGTGAACATCTCGCCCTCAGGATCGGACCATTCGGTGAAACCATCGGTGACGATGACGATCATGTCGCCGGTCTGGAGGTCGATCGTTCGCGCCGAGTCGTAGGCTCGTTCATCGAGGATACCGAGCGGGATGTCGTCGGCGTCGAGGACGTCGACCTGCTGGCTCGCGTGGCGGTAGACGCAGATCGGCGCGTGGCCGGCCGAGAGGATTTCGACTCGGTTCTCTCCCGGCGTGATGAGCAGCGCGGCGAGCGTGATGAATCGATTGGACGGGAGATCGCTGAACAGATGCGCGTTGACGCGCGTCAGGAGATCAGTAAGTGCGAGATTGTGACCACTGAGCGAGCGGATATACGCGCGGCAGGCGGCGGTGACGAGCGCGGGTCCGACACCGTGACCGGAGACATCGCCAAGGGTGACGAGCACTCGACCATCGGGGAGAACCGTCCAGTCGAAGTAGTCGCCGCCGGTGGCATCGGCGGGTCGACTCCAGCCGGTGATCTCAAAGCCGTGAAGTGATGGCGAGGTATCGGGAAGCAAGCCGCGCTGAATGGAGCGTGCGAGTTCGAGATCGCTTTCGAGTTTCGCGCTGGTCGCGGACGCGACGCGCCGTTCTTCCAGGGCGGGAATCAGAACGAGCGGGAGGATCGCAACGCTGCCCACGAATGACTGAATGAGCAGCATGGATACGGTCGGATGGAAGCGGGTGAAGTATCCATCGTTCATCTCGACATCGACCATGACCGCGACGATGGCAACGAGAAGCACGGTGACGCTCGCGCCGCGCAGCCCGAGTTCAAACGCGGCCCAGACGAGGGGCAGCAACACGAGGTACTCGACCGGGTAATCGAATGCGACGGGAACTGCGATCAGCACGACGGCGACCAGCACGATGCAGAGTTCGGCGCACCATCGCGCGGTGAGTACGACGCCGTCATCGCGCGTCCAGGCGATGACCAGGGGCACGACGACGATGATGCCGATGTAGTCGCCGGTGGTCCAGGTGAGCCAGAGCGCGCCAAAGCCGTTCCAAGGCACTTGATTCGTCAGCGTCAGTGACAGTGCACCGCTAAGGGCAATGGTTGCGGCGGTGAGAAATGAGATCAGCAGGAACGTGGCGGCGGTACGCACGCGGAGGAAAGGTGTCGGCAGTGCGCCAGCCTGTCGGAGGAGCGCGACACCGACCAACGGTTCGATGACGGCGAGAAGGACATCGACGCCGGCGTTGAAGATGGCGATGGTTGTGAGATCGACGACGGTGATCGCCGAGTTTCCACCGATGTCGATGACGTTGCTGACAAGGGCCGAGATCGCGATGGCGATGAGACTTCGCCAGCCAAGAAGGATGAGTGCGGCGAGGCCGATGCCGGCGGGCGGCCAGAAGGCGGCGATGTCGGCGGTCTGGGTGGCGCGGAACTCACAGAACTCGCCGGTGGCGAAGTGAACGAGGGCGACGAGCACGAGCAGTGCGATGGAGGTCGAACGCGTCACGGGGAAATGGTAGCGGAGAGGGAAGGAGCCATGAAGGAGCAATGAGCCATGGGCCATGAGCTATGGGCCATGAGCCATGAGGGATGAGTGATGGATTGGGGGTTATGGGTTTGGAGCCGCGGGTGGTGAGGTAGTGCGATCACTCATCGCGTTTGCAGGCGTACGTCCATCCCGGCGGGGGCACAGCCCCCGCCCTACTCAAGGCTCACAGCTCAAAAACAACGAACGCCCGCGCGAGGCGGGCGTCCGTGAACGATTCATGTGTGCGTTGGTCGCAGGGGCTGGATTCAGCCGCGACGACGACGCGTGCCAGCGAAGCCGGCGAGGCCGAGCAGTGCAAGCGCACCCGGCGTCGGGATGACGACGGAGTAGTCGCCAGCGAGCGGGCTGCCTTCGTTCAGCGAGCCCGAGCCGTTCCCAACGAGCGAAGCGAATGCGTTCGGATCAACACCGACGCCGCCGGACTCGTAGCCGAGGAAGCCGGGGATACCGATGTCATCGCCATTGCGATCGACACCCGGAGCGGCTTTGCTGCCGAAGACGGTATTGCTGAAGTCGTCGACGGCGAGATAGGTCGAGATGCCTGCAGTCTCGTCGTTGTCGTATGCAAGACTCCAGACCGCGTTGCTGCCGGAATCGCTGAGAATGAGCTCGTCAGCGCCGTTGGCGAGCGTCAGCGTATCGATTTCGATGACGTTGACACCGAGGACACCAACGCCCCACTCGGCGATGAACGCAGCCGCGTCATCAGCAAGGATGGCGTATTCGCCCGAGCCGAGCGTGAAGCCGGCGAAGGTACCGAGGTCGGAATCTTCGTCACCAAGCGTCCAGCCGGTCAGGTCGACGGCGGAGGTGCCGTAGTTGTAGATCTCAACCCATTCGAGCGCCGATTCGCTGCCCTGAACGTCGTTGATGAATTCGGTGATCGCGACGGTATTCGCGAACGCACCGGTCGTGAAGGCGGCCGCGATGGATGCGGTCGCAATCGTGCTGAGCTTCATACTTCTGTCTCCTCCAGAGAGAATGAGAGATAGCCTCGTGTCGATACACAATGGTCGAAGTGCCGGCAGGACCGGCGGACTGCAAGCTCTCTCGCTTCCGGGAAGTTGAGACAGTATCGTCCCCTTTCAAGGCGACATGTCAACCACATATTCGGCTGGCGGCCGGGTTTAGCGGAATCTTGACGGTAGCGGAAAGCCGAGGGGCTGTGGGCTGTGGGCCGGAGTGTAGGGCGGGGGCTGTGCCCCGCCGTGATCATCGTTCGTTCGTTCGAGGATGCAGGCATCGGCGAAGCCGGCCTACGAACTCGCGACGGCGATTGGCTCTCATGACGTATCGAGGCGGGATCGGGACATCGTGTCGCGGCGCGGGCGTAGTATGCTCGACTTGTCGAATTCCGTCTGTCCCCCATCTATCCCCCGGCTGACCGCAGCCGCCGCCTGGAGATCCCACCATGCCGCCCGCCAATTCCACGATGCCCGCTCTTGGCACCGCCGCCCCGGATTTCAGCCTGCCGGCCACGAATGGCATGACGGTCCGCCTGGATGACTTCGCACCGTGCGATGCACTGCTGGTGATGTTCATCTGCAATCACTGCCCGTTCGTGGTGCATATTCGTGAGGAACTTGTGAACATCGCGAGCGACTACGCCGGCCGAAACGTAGGCATCGTGGCGATCAACAGCAATGACGTGAAGAAGTACCCGGATGACAGCCCGGCAAAGATGGCTGAGGAAGTCAAAGCGCACGGCTACACCTTCCCGTATCTCTTCGATGAGACGCAGGAAGTCGCAAAGGCGTACGGCGCGGCGTGCACGCCGGACTTCTTCCTGTACGACGGCGAACACCGACTCGCGTATCGCGGGCAGCTCGATGACAGCCGGCCGAATTCCAGCGACCCGGTGACCGGCAAGGATCTGCGCGCGGCGCTGGACGCAGTGCTGTCGGGTCAGGATGTGCCCGAGCCGCACGCGCCGAGTATCGGGTGCAGCATCAAGTGGGTACCGGGCAACGAGCCGGTGTACGCATAAGCTGCGCCCATGGTTGATTCAACGCGTCATGATGTTGCTCGCTTGACGGCGCTATTGCGCGCGGGACATCCGTGCATTCGCATCGAGACAACGGAAGAAGATCACGCGATCGATCTGATCAACGGCGCGGTGCTCGGCGTGGAGTTTCCGTATTGGGTGTGGAGCATCACGCAGGGCATTCGCCAAGGCATCATTGCCGGCGGACGGCCGCTGGATGACTCGGAACATCCTGCCGCCGCGTTGTTTCATCTTGCGCATCAGACGGCAACGCCGGTCGTGTGCCTGATGCACGATCTGGCGCCGCATCTTTCGGATGACCGGACGCTGCGTGCATTGCGCGATGCGATTCACATGTGTCGAGAGCGTGGCGGCACGATCATCCTGCTCGATCATGATTCATCACTGCCAACAGTGATTGAACAGACATCGACGCCATTCGAAATCACGCTGCCGGACGAAGACGAACTCGAATCTCTGGTGAAGAAGACATTGCGTGTCGCGAATCGCGAGCATGAGATCGATGTGCGCATCAGCCGATCACAGTTACGGCTGCTGATTCGCAATCTGCGCGGCCTGAGTCGATCGCAGGCGACGCAGATCATCCGGGATGCGGTCGTGCACGATCGGTGCTTCGATGAGCATGATGTGTCGCAGGCGCTCGCGGACAAGCGTCGACTTCTTCATCGGGATGGACTATTGGACTTCGTAGAGACTCCGGCGGACCTGTCATCCATCGGCGGCATGCGCGAGCTGAAGTCATGGCTGAAGGAACGCGAGCACGGCTTCGATGCCGATGCGACCGAGTACGGCATCGAGCCGCCGCGCGGCATCCTGCTGCTTGGCGTGCAGGGCGCGGGGAAGAGCCTGTGCGCGAAAGCTGTCGCCGCGGCGTGGCAGCGTCCGCTGTTGCGACTTGACCCGGGTTCGCTGTACGACCGTTTCGTCGGCGAGTCGGAACGGCGATTGCGCATGGCACTGCGTTCGGCAGAAGCGATGTCACCAATCGTGCTGTGGATCGATGAGATCGAAAAAGGCTTTGCGTCGGCGGCAACGCACAGCACGGATGGCGGATTGTCGCAGCGCATGTTCGGTTCGCTGCTGACATGGATGCAGGAGCATCGCGAGCCGGTGTTTCTCATTGCGACCGCGAACAACATCGATGCGTTACCGCCGGAATTGCTGCGCAAGGGTCGCTTTGACGAGATCTTCTTTGTGGATCTGCCGAAGACCTCGGTGCGGAAGCAGATCCTGTCGATCCACCTGAAGCAGCGCGGGCGCGATCCGAAGGCTTTTGATCTGAATCGATTGGCCGCAGTGAGCGCCGGGTACAGCGGCGCGGAGATCGAACAGGCGATCATCGCGTCATTGCACAGCGCGTACGCGACCGGCAAGGATGTCGATGAGTTGTCGACGGACGATGTCGCCCAGGCATTGCTGGAGACGACGCCGTTGTCGGTCACGATGGCGGAGCAAGTGAATCGGCTGCGGCAGTGGGCAGCAGACCGGTGCCGACCTGCGGACTAGTCGCTGCCCACTCCCGAGCCAATCGAGGCTGATCCTCCCCGGATGCTAATCAGCCGAACGCTCCGAAGAGTAGAGACGGAGCCCGGCTCGCCGAATTGGGTGACGAGGAAGAAATATTTTGGGGCCATGAGCCATGGGCTGTGGGCTGTGGGCTCTTGGCTCTTGGCTTTTGGCTTTTGGCTTTTGCCGCGGCGTGTAGGGCGGGGGCTGTGCCCCCGCCGTGATCGTCGTTCGTTCGAGGATGCCGGCTTCGGCGAGGCCGGCCTACACAGAATGTGGAATCCATCCCACAACCCAGAATCCTCAGCCTAACCCATCACACCACCGAGACCACGACCTCGCGCTGGTGTGGCCGAGTGCGGTGTTCCCAGAGATAGATGCCTTGCCAGGTGCCGAGCACAAGCTGCCCGCGCATGATCGGAATCGACAGACTCGTCGCGGTCAGCGCGGCTTTGATGTGCGACGGCATGTCGTCCGGCCCTTCACTCGTGTGCGTGTACATCGGATCGTGATCAGGCACGAGTCGATTGATCCAGTTCTCCAGATCAAGTCGCGCGCTTGGATCGGCGTTTTCCTGAATCGTGAGACTTGCCGATGTGTGACGCACGAACACCGTACACAATCCCTCATCAACGATGGCGCGTTCAACGGCATCGCAGATGAGATCGGTGATCTCGTGCAGGCCGCGGCCGGGCGTGTTGACCGTGATGATGTCATTCATCGTGAACAGCCTCCATCGCCCATTGGCGTAGTGAATCGTGTGCGCTGGCGTTGATCGCATGCGCGGCGTGTTCGATCAGTGTTTCAGGATCTTCGGTGATCATGCGCGAAATGCGCGCAAGGATTGGCGCTCCTGTCAGACGCGCCAACTCAGCTTCATTGGTCTGCATGGCGACATCCGTGCGCTTCGCAATTTCATCAATACCGTTGATGATGATGCCAAAGACATCAATGCCGACCGATCGCGCGTAGTGAATCGTCAATGCGGTGTGGTTCAACGTCCCGAGGTCTGGCCGGCACACGACCACGACCGGCTGCCCGAAGCGCAGCGCCAGATCGGCAACGAGCACATCATCGCTCACCGGCACCATGATGCCGCCACAGCCTTCCGCCACGACAACGTCGAATGAACTGCAGGTCAACTGCCACGCGGCGTCGATGGCCGCGAAATCAACCGGCACGCCACTTCGCTCCGCGGCCACGGACGGTGCGAGCGGTTCTGCATACTGCACCGGCACGATGTCTGACATCGACTGGGAAGATCGTGCGGCAGCGCGAAGGACCGTGCCATCGAGCGGCTCACCGTGTTCAGGCACGCCTGATTCAATCGGCTTGAACACACCGACGGACTGTCCGTGATTCGTGAGCCACCGCGCGAGCCCCGCAGCCGCTACCGTCTTGCCGACGGCGGTGTCGGTGCCGGTGATGAACAGGCCGGTCATGAGGTCGCGACCTCAGCTTTCGCCCACGCTTCGAGCGTCGGAGCGGCATCATCGAATGCACCGCGAAGGATTGATGTCATCTCGGCGAGTTCCGACTCAGTACTCGCGAGCGGCGGCATGAGGATCACCGTGCTCCCGATCGGTCGAACGAGCAGCCCGCGCTTCCGGGCAGCATCGGCGACCGCATAGCCCGCTCGACGCGACCAGTGAAACGGGATTCCTTCATGGGCATCAGCAACGACATCGATGCCGAGCATCATGCCACGATGCCGGATCTGTCCAGCATATGGTGCTTCGACAAATGCACGCACGGCATCCGTGAAATGGTGCACCTTCTTCGGCACGCGCGGAAAGAGGTCTGCGCAGAGTTCGAGGTTCGCCAGCGCGGCGGCGCAGCCAAGTTGATTGCCCGCATAGGAGTGACCGTGGTACAGCGTTCGACGGGCGTCGATCGGTCCGAGGAACGTTTCGTAGATGCGTTCGGTCGCCATCGTCGCCGCTACGGGAAGGTAGCCGCCAGTGAGGCCCTTCCCGAGACAGAGGAGGTCGGGCGTCATGTGCTCTGCGGTACACGCGAAGGGCCAGCCGGTGCGGCCGAAGCCGGTCGCGACCTCATCGACGATCAGAAGGACGTCGTAGGAATCGCAGAGTTCTCGCAGCGCGCGCAGCGTGCCAGGCTCTGCCGGGCGAATGCCACCTGCGCCCTGGACCGGTTCGATGATGATGGCCGCCAACTGCTGATGCTCGCGTTCGAGGATCGTACGAATCGGTTCCATCGCCGATCCGGGACACGTCATCTCCGGCGTCACCAGCGGCACATCCATCCGGAGCGGAAACGGTGCGCGTGGATGGTCCGGCAGCATGTCGATGAACGGCCAATGGAACAGCGCATCGGGCGCGACCGCCATCGCGCCAAGCGTGTCACCATGGTAGTTGTGTTCAAACCCGAGAATGCGTCGCTTCTCCGGTCGGTCTTGGTTGGCGAAATACTGAATCGCGATCTTGATTGCGATCTCGACCGCCGTCGCACCGCTGTCAGAGAATTGTGCGCGCGTCAATCCATCCGGCACGATGCTCACAAGCTCGCGCGCCAACACCGTTGCGGGTACGTTGGCCTGACCAAGCATCGTGGAGTGCGCGATCTGATCAAGCTGCGCGCGGATCGCATCATCAATGCGAGCCACACGATGACCGTGTACGTTGAGCCAGACGGATGAGGTGCCGTCGAAGTACCAGTTGCCGTCCGTATCCTGAAGTCGAACACCGTCCGCGCGCGCGATCATGACCGGATCACTCTCCAGATACTGCTGCATCGGGGTGAACGGGTGCCAACTGTGTTGCGCATCCCATGCTCGAAGTGTGTCGGCGTCAAAAGTCATCTCAGATCACCATCGCATCAGGACGGCGGCCGACAGAAAGCCTGCGCCCGCCGCGGTCATGAGGACCACATCATCGTCACCAAGGCCAGCGCCGTCGAGTCGGAGCGCCAGCGCGATCGGAATCGTCGCGGCCGAACTGTTTCCGAGCGTGTCGACCACCACGAGCGTTCGATCCACATCGATACCGAGTTGGCGTCCGGTTTCTCGGATGATGCGCGAGCTTGCCTGATGGGGAATCCAGAGATTGACGTCATCAATGCTCAGTCCCCCGCTTTCGAGAACGCTGCGACCGACATCTGTCATGCCACGGACCGCCTGACGGAACACACGCTGGCCATCGTTGAGATGCATCAGATGCTCGCCTGCGGCAACGGCTCCAGCCGACATTGGCTGACGACTGCCACCTGCGGGGATCATCAAGGCATCCGCGTGCTCACCGTCCGCAGCGAGGGTTGTCGCGAGAATGCCGCGGTGATTATCTGAAGGCATTAGTACGACCGCACCCGCGCCGTCAGCGAACAATGGCGCGACGGTGACATCGTCTGGCGCGACTCGTCGCGAGAGGATGTTCGCGCCGATGATCACGACGGGACATTCATGCACGCGAACATGCGCATCTGCAAGTGCCAGTGCATAGAGAAATCCAGCGCACGCTCCGGTGAGATCGATCGCGCCGGCGCGCGTGGCACCAATCTCGAACGCGACACGCGGCGCTGTTGGCGGCAGCGGATAATCCGGTGTGCTCGTCGCAAGCAACACAAGTCCGACGTCCGCCGCATCAATGGGTGATTTCTCGATGGCACGCAACGCGGCCACACGTGCGAAGTCACTGGTCGCTTCATCCTCACGCGCGATGCGGCGCTCGACCACGCCAGTCCGTTGCTTGATCCAGCCGGCATCGAGACCGAGTTGCGCCTCCATTGACTCGCTGGTCACGATCTGCGACGGCAGGGCGCACGCGGCGGACACGATTCTCGATCGTGATGCGCTCATTCCGATGCCACATCCTGACGGACATTCGCGAATGCCTGAACTACTTGACGAACATCATCTGCCGAGTGAGTCGCCATCGGTGCCAAGCGAATTCGACTCGTGCCCGGCCGCACCGTCGGCGGTCGAATCGCAGGTGCGTGTATGCCATGGTCGGCAAGCGTCGACGCTGCGCGCACCGCGTGATCCGCTTCACCGATGATGACCGCGATCATTGGCGCTTCATCGACACCTTCAATGGTCCAGCCTTGCGCGCCAAGTGCGGCCCGAATCTGACGTACATGCTCGGCGCGACGTTCGTTTCGTTCAGGCTCAGAACGGATGATCGTGACCGCCTGCAGTGCGGCGGCGACCATCGCTGGTGTCAGGGCAGTGCTGTAGATAAACGATCGCCCGCGATTGATGACCCTGTCGATCAACGCCTGTGAGCCCGCGATGAATCCTCCCTGCGCACCAAGAGCCTTGGAGAACGTCCCGATATGCAGATCCACCCGCGCATCAATGTGCCCGGCTGCCGAAGCTCCGCGTCCTTCGGGTCCGATCACGCCGGTGCCGTGCGCTTCATCAACGATGAGCATGGCATCGAATTCTTCCGCGAGCCTCGCGAGTTCAACAAGCGGCGCAATCGTTCCATCCATGCTGAAGACAGCGTCGGTCACGATGCGTTTCGGCTGATCTGACTCAGCGCGCTCAAGCAATGCACGAGCGTGGTCGACATCGCCATGGCGATAATGACGTACACGTGCGTTCGTCGCGCGGCATGCATCGATGAGGCTGGCATGATTGCGCTGGTCGGCGACCACCACATCTTGCTCGCCGACAACCGCTGTGATGGCAGCACAATTGGCCGCAAAACCTGAGGGCGCGATCACGGCGGTGTCGTACCCGAGCCAATCAGCCAGCGTCTCGGCGCATTGTTGATGGAGCGACGTCCATCCTGTCACCAACGATGATGCGCCAGCGCCGGTTCCCCACGTCAGGAGCGCATGCTGCGCCGCCTCGATGACCCGAGCATCATGCGCGAGGCCGAGGTAATCATTGCTGGCGAAATTCAGAAGATCGCGGCCATCAATTCGAATCCGGCTGCCGCTGGATTCAACGGTTCGCAGCGCCCTGTGCAGATCTGAATCGAGTGACGCACTGTCAGCGGCGCGATTCACGATGACGCTGACGCCAGCGCATGCTGCGCCGTTTCGCGGATGTCGTTGTGCATCGGTTCGACCGTGAAACCAAGATCCTCGATGATCTGCCAGTCGAGCCGCGGCGACTGACCTTCGGTGGTCAGGTAATCCGCGACGAATATCGCGTTCGCGGCGTACAGGCTCATGGGCTGCAGTGTACGCAAGTGTGGCTCGCGGCCGGCTGACACCCGGATCTCACGGTCCGGACACACAAATCGGAACATGCTGAGTACACGAAGACAGTCGCGTGGCGTCATCGGCTGCGGCTGATCCTCAAGCGGTGTGCCCTCAATCGCAATCAGGAAGTTGACCGGAATCGAATGGGCGCCAATGTCGCGCAATCCGAACGCCATGTCAACGAGATCATCGTGCGATTCGCCCATGCCGACGATCACGCCGGAACATGGCGAGAGACCTGCGCGCTTGGATGTGTCGATCGTATCGATGCGTTCATCATAAGTATGTGTCGAGCAGATCGATTCGTAGTTGTTCGCGCTGGTGTTGATGTTGTGGTTGTACCGATCGACGCCGGCATCGCGCAATGCGTCGGCCTGATCTTCCTTGAGAAGCCCCATGCATGCGCAGATCTTGAGATCCGGGAACTCCTGCTTGATCTCACGCGTGGCTTCGGCGACACGATCCACTTCAAACCGATTGGGTCCACGCCCACTGATGACAATGCAACAGGTGGATGCGCGAAGCGACGCGGCACGTTTCGCTCCATCGACGATGTCGTCTTTCGACATCAGGCGATATTTCTCGATCTCTGCTGAGCTGACCTTGGATTGCGAGCAGTAGTTGCAGTCTTCGGGACACGCGCCGCTCTTGGCGTTCACGAGGTAGTTCAACTTGACCGTGGTGCTGAAGTGATGTCGACGAATGCGATACGCCGCGGCCAGCACGTCGAGCACATCCGAATCCGGGGCATCAAGCACAGCGAGCGCATCGCGGCGATCGATTGTCTCGCCGTCGAGAATACGATCGGCAATCGCGTTCCAGTTCACGGTCATGGGTCAGAACTCCTGTCGGGGTGCCGTGCACATGATACGGG
>JBCCFX010000070.1:0-17204 GCA_039029515.1 Planctomycetota bacterium | reverse complement strand
GATCAAGCCCGGCGCGACGCTGGGAGAACTCGATGCCATTGCCCGCGCGCTGATCACGAAGAAAGGCTACGGCGACTACTTCGTGCACTCCATCGGACACCATCTCGGCCTCGAAACGCATGATGTCACCCCGAGCGGGCCACTGCGCGCCGGCCATGTCATCACGATTGAACCTGGCATTTACATTCCGGATGAAGCGATCGGCATCCGCATCGAAGATGACATCCTTGTCACCAAAGATGGCTACCGAAACCTGTCATCCAAACTGCCAAAGACGGCCGACGCGATTGAGAAACTCATGGCGCGGTAACCACCGCGCAACATGGGTCGGTCTCGATGACCGGCTCAGAATTCCCAGTCGGGGTTCGGGCGCGGCACTCTGAATGCATCGTCCAGAGCCGCAAGCAGTGCCGGAGGTGCGTCAATTGCATCCGTGACGGCAAGCCCGCTCGCAGGTCGCACGCCGAGCCACATGCGCGTGAAGGCACCGACGCCGGCACGCATAACCGGAAGACCCGCGGTGGCGCCGCGGGTTGCCGAGGACGACTGCCCGAGCTCGATGGTCCACGAACCGCCGACGCCGGTCCATGATGAACCCGCATCGAGGCGCTCGGCGATCGGATCGTCGAGTTCGACGTTGAACCGAACCGTGTCACCACGCATCCACGACAATTTTGTCGCGGCGAAACATGCTTCCATGTCCGCGATGCGCATCTGCCACCAGCCCGCGAACCAGAAGTTATGCGGGTGCGCAGCACCTCGCGTGACATTAATCATCCGGAACGGGCGATCCACGAAGTCCTGAATCATGACGCCGACGGGTTCGGCCACTTCGATCACGCGAATCTGGTCACCGAGATTCTGCACCAGCGCCATGAGTTCGAGAAACTGATCCCACGTCTCGTATGCCATCCACCAGACGCGCATCGGCCCGCTCCCGAAATCACGCGGCGACATCGTCAGCGCGTGCGAGATCTCACCGTTGGATCCATCGGTGTAGCCGAGAATCGTCTTGTTCTTCCGCCAGCACAACTCGGCGGTCGTGATGCGATGGTCCGCAAAGTTACACGAGCCATGACCGCGCATTCGGCGCAGACGCGCGGCATGGATCGCTTCGCCGTCTTCAGGCGAGAATCGCTTGGGTGGTCGAGCGCGCACGCCATCCGGCAATCGCATCATCTGCGGATCAAAGTCGAGAAAGTAGTCGTACTCGCCGGTGCCGAATCCAAGTCGGTCGTAGAAGCCGGTCTCAAACGCGCCAAGACCAATCACCGCGGCGCCCGCTTCGGCTTCGTTTGCGACACCACGCGCTGTCGTTCGACTCGCGAGGCCCTGGCGTTTGCCGACATGGCTCGTCGTCACCCCGGCGACCAAACCAAATGGCAACGTCTCATCGAGGTATTTGATGTCGCCCGGCAGCGTGTTGACACAGCATTCCGGCCGATCATCTGCGAGCGCCACGATGGTGTTGCACCCTTCAAGCGCCATGTCCATGCCGGTCGTGTCGTCACCGTCTAGCCAGCCGCACTCGCGCCAGATGCAGCGTACGGCGTCGAGGTCAATTTCGGGGTCGTATGGTCGAATCGTCATGCCTGCAGTCCCGAGTCAGAAAGTCGTGCCGGTCGCGTGACCTGCGTCCCGCCGATAACCATCCCGACCGCGACGCGGGAGCAAGTATCGCACGGATGCTGCCGATGGCAACTGCCGAGGAGACTCTCATGAGCGATTCCACGGCAATGATCATCATCACATCCCTGCTCGCATGCGGCGGGACCACCATCGCCTTGATGCTGATTCACGATCGATGGTTGCTTCGCGCCTTTCGCGTCACGCGATTGCCGCAGATCCTCCAGGGCGGGCGCACCAACACGCCGCGCATTCCCTTTGCCGGCGGCCTCGCAAGCCTGCGCGTCCCTCAGCCGTTCATTGCGTATCCACAACGAGATGGCAGCCTCGTGTTGTTTCGAAACGACCACCCGGATTGCCGTGTCGTGCTGAAGGCGTATGTCATTGACGCCGAGCGGCCGGAGGATGACCCCGTCTTCCGCGCCGTCGAGAATTTCGCCGAGGCCAACGACACCATCGCGCGGGTCGAAGATGAGTACGTCTGGGCGGAAACGCGCTCGACCGCACAGACGGACGGCGAAGATGTCTGCTTCCACTCCGTCATCCACGGCACGAACGGTGTCCTCGTCACCATGTCAATTGAAATGGTGTCCACAAGCGTGTCTGAATCCGTCATGGATCGGTACGTCACCGCAGCACGTCGAACCCTGAAATCACTGCGCACCAACGTCTCTCATCGATTCCTCGGTGAGGGCGAAGACAGCTATGCATTCGCAGTCTACGACAGCGTGTTGCGTGTTTCCCTGTCGCTCAGCGACCGCGATGAGCAGTTCATCAACAATTCAATCGAGACATTCAGCACGCTGAAGAAGCGCTACCTTTCCGAACGCTTTGCTGATCGCCTGGACCCGACCTGTGTCGATCTCCTGATTCAGCATTGGTATGCGGACTTCGAAAATGACCGCCCTGATGCGAACACGATGATCTCGGCCACTGCTGTCGCCATCGGCGCGTGGTGCAACGCTGAGACCAAGCTTGCGTGGGGACACACCGAGGTCGACAGTCGACCGCACCTCGTGCTGTTCGATGAATCAACCGGCCAGGGTTTGTTCCCGTTCCAGCATATGGCTGAGCATCTGGAAGAGGGGACGCACTTCATCGCCACGCCGGTCGCGCACTGGGCAATGTCGCTCGCCGAGTCACCGTCGGAAACGGAATCCTGAATCAATCAGGGTTCAGCCTGGCGTATCGCTCGTCCGAATCATGCGCTCAATGACCTGCGTGCTACCCAGACCCGGGCGGTGCGCAAGCACGCGCAACTCCAATCCAAGCGCCTGCACCACGTCGTACTCGTTGATCTCATCGGGGGCGTAATCACCGCCCTTGACGTAGACATCGGGCCGCAGCGCCTCGAGCAGTCCGCCAACGGTCGGCTCTTCGAAGAGCACGAGATAATCCACGCATTGCAGCTCGGACAGAATCTCAAGGCGTTCCGACTCGTTATAGATTGGCCGACCGTCACCCTTCTGCGCACGGACCTGCGCATCACTGTTGACTGCGACAATCAACACATCGCCAAGCTGGCGAGCCTCACGCAGGTACGCAACATGACCGGCATGGATGACATCGAAGCATCCGTTGGTAAAGATGATGCGCTGCCCGCCATCGCGATGCGCTGCGACTTCCACCTGAAGTTCATCCAGTGTTCGAACCTTGCCTGACAATGGCCGGCGCAACGCCATGACTTCACGATGAACTCGCGGGAACGGGATCGGCTGAACGCCGAACACTTCGACCTCCAGGCCTGCCGCCGCGTTTGCAAACTCCACCGCTTCCCGCCATGGGAATCGGTTGGCGATGCCGCCCGCCAGCGCTGCCAGCACCATGTCGCCGGCACCAGTGACGTCGTACACATGCCGCGCGACAGTGGGCACATGCACACGTTCACCATCGCGGAGTTCCAGCAATGCACCGTCTCGATCCAGCGTCAGCACGACCGCATCAAAGGCGTGATCCTTGAGCAGACGGTGCGCCAACTCGAGGTTATGAATCTCGGTGGACTCCAGCGGTGTGTCCAGACCGGTCGCGCGCTCAGCTTCCGTTCGGTTCGGTGTGATTGCGGTCGCACCGCGATACTTCGCGTAATCCTCGATCGCCGCCGGATCGACGAGCACGGGAATTCCGCGTGACCGACAACGCTCAATGATCGCTTGCGCCGTCGTCTCGGTTATGACACCCTTGTCATAGTCCTCGATACACACGACATCAGCCTGTCCGAGCGCCGCGTCGACGTGCTCGACAAGCGACTGCTGCCGGGCATCGGCGATCGGATCCTTGGATTCGAAATCCAGCCTGAACATCTTCTGGGGATGCCGATGCTGTGCCAGGCCAATCAAACTGCGCTTGATCGTCGTCGGACGATCCGAATCGCTGATGATGCCCTTCACATCACAACCCGCCTGAGACAACACATCGCGCAGACGATCACCTTCACGATCATCACCGACGACGCCGAAACACGTGACGTTGGCGTGCAAGGCGCGAAGACACAGCGCAACGTTGGCTGCACCGCCGGGCCGATCTTCAGTCTTCGTGGCATGCAGGACCGGTACTGGCGCATCGGGACTCAATCGTTCGGCAGCGCCATAGACATGCTGATCCAGCATGAAGTCACCGATCACGATGGCCGTGAACGGCTTGTACGACGACATCAAACTCAGCAGCGACGGCATGCCGTCTCCTTCCACGTGCCGCGGTTCTTCTGACCGCGACGACACTACGACCGTCACACCATGCTCTCGACCGGCGGGCAGATACTCTCCAGCATCGCCCGGAAGTTGATGGCACCGGTATGAACATCAAGCGAAACGCGCGGAACGATCACCGGCATCGACCACGACGTCCAGTCTAGCAGCGGCTCGATCTTCACCCAATCCTTGCCGGTCACGATCAGCGCTGATGCCTCGGCGGAGTCGACCTGCAGCGCATCAAGCTGTGCCCGTGTGTACCGCTGATGATCCCGCACAGGGTGATCCTGCACGATGGTGACGCCATGTCGCTCAAGCTGAGCTCGAAGTGCTCCGGGATTGCCGACCCCGAGCAACGTGATCGCGCGAAGGCCGTCGAGCTCATCGGCCGGCCGTTGCGAATGGCCATCCGCGTCGTACCAGTCGAGGTGCGTCCATGCGTGCCGGCACCATGCAAGTGCCGGTCGACCGTGCGCCGCCTGGATGGATTCGCTCAGCGCTGAATCCACATCAGTGCAGCGGGTCACGAGGACAGCATCGGCTCGATTCAGGTTGCGAACCGGTTCACGCAAGTGACCGGCAGGAAGCATGCGCTCGCGCCACGTTTCGCGTGTCGCGTCGACGAGTACGAGGTCAAGGTCACGGTGAAGTTGGCGATGTTGAAAGCCATCGTCAAGCACCGCGCAATCAACTTCCGGTCGTTGGTCGAGGTAACCGGATAACGCCTGATACCGATCCGGATGCACGACGACATCGACTTCCGGCAGGCGCTGCATGTATTCGGTTTCTTCGTCGCTGAGTTCCCCCGGACCGGCACCGTAGCCTCGCAGGGCGATGACCGGCCGACGACCGATGGACAGAAGATGCTGCACGATCCACATCACCATCGGCGTCTTGCCGACACCGCCGGTCGTGAGGTTACCCACCGAGATCACCGGAACGTTGAGGCGATGGACGCGGCGCGCATCGTTGTAATGTCGATTGCGCCAGGCAATCGCGCCTCGATAGAGCCATGACGCTGGCGCGGTTGCCGGCAATGTCCAGTCTGGCAGCGGACCACTCACGCGGATTCATCCTCAGCGCGTTGTTCGCGTGCTTCATTGATCGCGTCCACGAGATCAGATGCAGCACCGCGCACCTGATCCGCGCGCTCAATGCGGTACAGCCGAAGATTGTTGACCATGTCAACGAATGCAGTGATCACCACCACGATGATGAAACCGATTGCGACCGTCCAGGCAATCGCGTAGCCGCGCGGATCAACATCGCCGTCGACGAAACTCAGCCCCTTCGCGAACACCGGCAGCGAGATGATCATCAGCATCACGGACAGTCGTCGAATATGCCGTCGACTCTCGGGCACCGCGGGATGGCCGAGACTCCACGCGTACATCGCGAGCATCAACCCCACGACGATCAGCGTCGGTACCGTGACGGACGGCGACAGGTGAATCTCAGCAAGATTGATCACGAAGACACTCCGTTGGCGACCGAGACGCGTCGCAGCCAGCCGTCGAGACGGTTCATCGGCAGGCCCATGACGGTGGTGGGATCTCCCACGCATTCGATGGCCCAACCCGCTGCCCGACGTTCATCGAGATTGTAGGCGCCGGCCTTGCCGATCCATGCGTTACTGTCGAGATACGACACGATCTCATCATCATGAATCGCGCCAACGTGCACTTCTGCCTGATCGATCGCGATGAGACGGCCGGGATGATCGAGCGGCGCGAGCGCGACGCCGGTCATCGTGATGTGCGCCGAATCACGCATACGCCGAAGCATGCGCTCCGCGTCATCACGATCGCGCGGCTGCCCGAGGATTTCACAGTCATGCGCGCACACCGTGTCGGCAGCAAGGACGATGCCCAGCTCGATACCTTGCACTCGAAGCGCATCCGCGGCACTGCGCGCCTTCATCCAGGCCAGCGCCATGACCCAGTCGGTCGGCCGGGTGGTCTGCGGGTGCAACTGACCATCATCCACGCGCGGCGGCGCAATCTCGAATTCGTAGCCGGCCTCGGTGAGCAACTGCCGACGGCGCGGCGATGTACTGGCAAGATAGAGTTGGCGACCGCTCACGATGATTCACCTTCCGGGCGTGTGCGCGGCGTGACGACGGAATCGTCGGCATCGCACTTGCCGTCAAGCACCATCGTGAGTCGATCGCGGACCTGGTCGACGGTGATCGCGCGCATCATCGTCTGGCCCGGCTCATCGTGTTTGAAACTCACCGGGCGATCCGTCGGCAATGGCATGGCGCGGACGACACTTGCATCGCGACCGTATGGCCCGACGGCGCGCTCATCTGTCGGCCCGAATAAAGCGACGCACGGTCGCTGCAGACCGACGGCCATATGCAACGGTGCGGAATCGTTCGCGATGACCGCGTGTGATCGAGCAATGATCGCCATCGTCTGTGCAATGGATGTGTGACCGAGCACATTGATGACATCTCGCCGATCGCGCACGTCTTCCAGAAGTGGCGCGACCTGAGATTCCTCGCCCGGCGCGCCGATGATGACGCATGCCATATCGGAATCGCGCGGGCTGACAAATTCCTGCCAGCGATCGACCGGCCATTGCTTGCCGCGCCAGCGCGATGTCGGGGCGAGCACGATGTACGGCACGTCGTGCAATTCGACGGTTCGACGCTCGGTGTCCCACCACGTCTCTGCGTCCGGGTCAACATCCAGCCGCATGTCGTGAATCGGCGTGATGTCTAGCGGCGTCAGCAGCGCCATCATGCGATCGACCGTATGCGTAACCTGGCGCGACGGTACGCGATGCGAATAGCCGATCCACGCCAGCTCACGGGCGTCGGCATGACCGATGCGTCGACCGGCCCCGGTGAACCAGGTCATCAGTCCGCTCCGCCCGAGTCCCTGGGCATCGATGACAAGGTCATACGAACGTCCGCGCAGGCCCTTGAGCCATCGCAAGGCATCTCGGGCCACGGTCGGTCGACGCCAGGCGGCGGCAAACTGCCGACGCGGGAACGGAATCACACCATCCAGATCGCGGTGATGCATGATCGCGGGCGCGAACGTGTCCTGCACCAGCCAGTCGATGGTGGCTTCGGGATAGGCCCGGCGGAGGCTGGTGAGCACCGGCACGGTCCGACAGACATCGCCCAGTGCACTGGGACGAATGATCAGGATGCGCGTTGGAGTGGCCATCCGTGCCGGAATCTGTCCTTGCTTGGGCCGAAAAAGACGCGAATGCCGCGTGCGAACGTGCGATGCATATGCCAAGATCATCTTATCGGACGAGTTGCGGCTCCCGATCGCGTTTCTCTCGTTCGCCCCCAGACGCCTCAGGAGGATCAGACGTGTATATCAGGACCATGGCATCGCTGACCGTCGGTGTCGCCGCGTGGTGCGGCGCGACCACCCCGCTCACTGCCGCAGACGTGCTTCAGACCTCGCCCGGCGATGCGATCGTCATCCAGTCCGCCGGCATTGAAGCACTGCTCGCGGATCCAAAGGACGCCGGCCTGGTCCGCGCCCTCCGCCTGCTCGACGACCGTGTGCTCGACCTGCCACGCGAACTGAATGACGACGACATTCCCGCGCCCGCCGTCAAGCTCGCACTCGACATGCTGATGAGCCCGATGACATTTCGTGGCGGCATTATCGAAGGCGTTGATTTCGGCGAGGAACCACCGTTCTATCTGCAACTCGATATTGAGAACAACACGATGGCCGGCGCGGACTCCATGGCCGGAAAGTTCCGGCGCATGCTCGAAGCCGTTGTCCCCGATGACGCTCACGGCCAGCGCGAAGATGGCCTGTATACGCTCGACGCCGATGGCGTTCCGGTGATGCACGGCTCGACGAGCATCGGCGATTCGCCGGTCTTCACCACTGCGCTCCAGCGCTTTGATCCGAAGCCGGCGTCCATTGGCCGAACTGAATTGCCGGCTGATGTCGACACGGCGGTTGGCATGCGACTGGATCTGGGCGCCATCGCCCCGCTGATTCATCAGGTGCTTGAAGGCGCATCGGACGAAGAGCGCGAGATCATGCACATGTCGCTCAAAGACACCGGACTGCTCTCTGAGAATCCGCCGGTGGTGACCGTGGCGATCGGCCACGGTACCGACCGCGCGTACTCACATGTTCGGATGGCGAATTACGCGGGCATCGTTGCCAGGACCGGCGTCTCCAAGGCGAACACGCTGAACGCCGACGACTTTCAGCCGATTCCAAGGAGCGCCACGCATGCAAGCGTGAAGACACAGGACCTGCTTGCGTACGTGGAGAACACGCTCGAATCCATGCGACCATTCCTTGAAGAAGCTTCAGGCATGGACTGGGATGAACAGCATCCGTTTGATGCGATCGCCGAACAGTCCGGCTTCCACATTCGCGATGACCTACTTGCGCATCTCGGCACCACCATGGGAACGTACGCTTCCGACGAAACCGGCGGCGGTCTGCTCGGCATGGTGTGCTTCATGGAAATCGAGAACCAGGAAGGCATTCAGGAGACCTTCGACCAGATCACCGGCATGGCCAACATGGTAGGCACGATGGGTGCCAACGGTTACGTGCGCATCACATCGCGCACGATCGCAGGAAGCACGTTCAGCGTGCTGACATTCCCCGGCCTGCCCGTACCACTCGAGTTGAGTTTCGGTCAGGCGGGCGGGTACTTCTTCATGGCCACGTCACCGCAGGCATTGCTCGCAGCTTTCGATCAGGTCCATAACGGCACCGACACGCTGCTGTCGCATCCGCGGTTTCGCGAAATGGGCGGCGCATCGATTGACAACGCGGTTGCCGTGTCGTTCGTGGATACGCCGCGCCTGATCTCCAATGGATACGGACTCGTCAACCTCGGCATGGCCGCACTCAGCAATATGACGCGTTCGCCGAATGATCCGAACCGAGAACCGGGCTTCATCATGCCGTCGTACGAGGTGCTTGCCGAAGGCGCGATGGCCACCGTGACCCTGACGCGCATTGAAGGTGATGACATCGTCGTGACCGCGCAAGGTGATCGTTCGGCGCTGGTCAACCTCTGCGCGACCGCAGGTGTGCTGACAGGCAGCTCAGGCCTCGCGGCGATTGCCGCCGTTGGTCTCGGCGCGGGCATCATGCTGCCCGCCGTGGAGAAGGCACGCACGCAGGCTCGCGCCACGCAGAGCATGTCCATGCTGCGGAATGTCGCGGTCGCATCCGCGACCTACGCGGCCGAGTGGAACGACAAGATCCCCGCCAACGTGAACGAACTCCATCCGTACCTCGGCTTCTCGTTCAATGAGATGTCATCGCCGTACGGACCGGCGTGGGACGGCGGCCCGGACTACTGGTTCGATGCGTCGGGTGGAACCTACTCGGCGATCAAATTCCCCTCGCGTCAGATCATGTCGTACGACCGGGCGATGTACCTGCTGGGCGATGACATTGCGGTCGGCTTTGCCGATGGGCACGTGGAACTGCTCAGCACCTTTGAGTTCGAGCAGAAGCTGCATGAGGAATGCAACAGCCGGGCGAAGACCAGCACGTTCGTCGACGGGAACTGATCACAACCCGCATTGTGACATGGGGTTCAGGACAACGTCCGAGAACTCTCGAATGAAGTTGACATGGCGGCCGCCCTCACGGGGCGGCCGTCGTCGTTTATGGAGATCGCGGTCAAATCGTGGTGATTGCGAGGGATCCGTTCCACAAGATGGCGCGAATGGTTGACAGGGACGCACCTGCCGAGTCTAGTTTGACGGGATCGGTCCGTTGACGCGGGATATGCTCCGCCGTCCGAGACCGAGGAAGGATGTCCGTGACGAGTTCCGCCCACAAATCTGGCCAGCCGGACGACAGCGATGCCCCGCTGCCTATGGACTCCGTGGTCGAAGACATCTTCGACGAGGTGGAGCCACACGATCCGGCCGGCTCGGATACGCGGGCGTTGAGCAATGAGCCGGAGGGTGATGCGAACGCCAACATCACCACTGGCGGATTCGACACCATTCTCGGCAAACTTGTCGTGAAAGCCGGATTCGTCACCAAAGACGAACTCGATGTCTGCAACCAACTCGTCAATGACGAAGGGCCGCACACGCTCGCGGACGTCATGGTTGACAACCAATACCTCACGCGACGGCAGCTCGACCGCATTCGCGAGGAATTCGAGACCAAGAAGGACAGCCAGCGCATTCCCGGCTATCGGATCATCCGCAAGCTCGGGGCCGGCGCCATGGCCACCGTATTCCTGGCGCGGCAGATCAGCCTCGACCGGATGGTGGCGATCAAGGTGCTTCCCAAGAAGTTCAGCGACAACGAGAACTTCATCGAGCGGTTCTATAAGGAAGGCCAGGCGGCGGCGCAGCTCAACCATCCGAACATCGTGCAGGCGTATGACGTCGGCCAGGCGGGTGATCATCATTACTTCGTCATGGAGTACGTCGATGGACCGACGGTCTACGACCGCATCACGGAAGCAAAGCGCGTCCCGGAAACCGAAGCCGTCGAAGTGATCATGCAGATCGGCAAAGCGCTGCAACACGCGCATGACCGCGGCTTCGTGCATCGTGATATCAAGCCGAAGAACATCATGCTGACGACCAAAGGGCGCGCGAAGCTCGCCGACCTTGGTCTCGCGCGCGGCATTTCCGACAAGGAAGCCGCGGAAGCCGAAGCCGGCCGCGCGTATGGCACGCCGTACTACATCAGTCCGGAACAGATTCGCGGCGAATTGAAGATCGGTCCGCAGGCGGACATCTATGGTCTCGGCGCGACGATGTATCACATGGTGACCGGTCGCGTGCCGTTCGATGGCAAGAATCCATCGGCGGTGATGCACAAGCACCTGAAGTCTGACCTCGTGCCGCCGGACCACATCAATCCGAAACTCTCGGCGGGCTGCGCGCTGGTGATCGAGATGATGATGGCGAAGAACGCCTCGGATCGGTACCAGAGTTCGGCGGATCTGCTGACCGATCTGCAGTCGATCATGGATGGCGAGTCACCGCACTTTGCGCAGCGCAATCTGGATCTCTCGACGATCGCCGAGACGATTACCGGCCCTGCGGACCTTCCGCCAGTCCAGTCGCGCACGCACGCCGCCGAACCCGCTCAACGCTCGATGGTGCCGTGGATTATCGTTGCAGCGCTGGTCTTCACCAACCTGCTGGTGCTCGTGCTCTGGCTGACCGAGATGTGATCGGCCTCGCCTGACCCGGCTCCGACCGACATAACCTGCACACCTGTCAAACCCTCGCCGCCGAGGGGACGAATCCGCGGGTCCACACCGAGATTAACAGGGATTGATTCGACGATGGTCGCGTGCCCGGAGTGCCGGGCGTTGCATCCAGTGGAGGAGTCCCGCCCATGCGTCCGATTGCCCTTGCGCTCGTACCCGTTGCCTGCCTGACCCTGTTGTCCTCCACCCCGCTGCTCGCGGCGCAGCCCGACGCCAATCCGGCGCCGATGACGCTCAACGACGAAGCACTGCTGATTCAGTCCGTTGAGGCCGCCAGTCAGCAATACGAACAGAACCTCAATCGCATGGCTGAGCTTCGAGCGTTTGCGGTCAGGAACGACCTCACAAACCGCATCGAGGAAATCGATGCGATGTTCGATCGAATGGAACGCGAGCACCTCGAACGCATGAGCGACGCTCGCGCCCAGCTCTCGAGTGAAGGACGCGCATTGCTGCATGATCTCTGGCAGGTCCGAGCCACGAGAATGGAAAGCCGTCGCGATGCCTTCCAGCAGCGCCAGCAGACCCGACACAACGCACGACAGACGCAGCGCGACCAACGCCAGCGCACGCACGCGGCCCGTGCAGACGTCCGGCAGAACAATCGATCGACGCGACAGGCAGATCGCGCCGCGTCAACCGGCGAACGCTTCACGATCGTCACCGGCCAGCGCACGAAAATTCACACGAACCATGCGGTCACTGCCGGTGACCGTAACGAACTCCGTGATGAACGACGCGACGTCCAGAAGAAGAACGTCGCCACTCGCGCCGGCGAACGCAACGAACTCCGTGATGAACGACGCGATGTCCAGAAGAAGAACGTCGCCACCCGCGCCGGCGAACGCAACGAACTCCGTGATGAACGACGCGACGTCCAGAAGAAGAACGTCGCGAAGCGCGCTGAGAATCGACAGCAGGTCCACGACGCTCGACGATCCACGCCACGTGCCGTCACCGCGCAGAATTTTGATGCCGAGCTGCGTCGCCTTCGCGAGTCCATGGGCGGTTCACGCTGATCGACGCGCGATTCTCGCGCGCGGACGAACCAGTTGATTGACGTTCAGCCATGATCGTCGCATCATGCGCCCAGTGAATTCCGGGGCCGTGGGAGGCGATCATGGCTGATGTGCAATTAATGGACTTGTGGCTTCCGATTCTCGTCGGCGGCGTGGTCGGCTTCTTCATGAGCTTCCTGCTCTGGGCCGTCCTGCCGCATCACAATGCGGAATGGAAGAAGCTGCCCAATGAAGACGCCATGATGGCCGAGATCCGAAGCGGCTCAGTCCCGCCCGGCCAGTACATGTTCCCGCGGTTCGAGAACATGTCCGACCTCAAGGACCCCGAAAAGAAAAAGCGATACGAAGAAGGCCCGATGGGCATGGTGGCCGTCTGGCCCGGCGTGCCCAACATGGGATTGAACATGGTGCTCACGTTCCTGTTCTATCTCGTCTCCTGCACGCTGATCGCCTACGTCGGGACAGTCGCGCTGGACAAAAGCGTCGAGCGCATCACGGTCTTTCAGCTGCTGACCACGGTGTCGGTCATGACGTTTGCGTTCGGGTCGATTCCAAACGGCATCTGGTTCCGCAAGCCGCTGCGAGCGGTGGTCACCGAGTTCTTGGATTGTCTGCTGACCGGCTCGGTGATTGGAGCTGTATTCGCCATGCTCTGGCCAATCACGCAAGCCGCGGGTCGCGCCTGATCAACGTGGGAATAACCGGGCACAGCGCGGCGAGGCCGATACACTACCCGCATGGACATCTACATCGATACCGCGAACATTGACGAGATCCGCCAGGCCGCCGACCTCGGCGTGCTGGATGGCGTCACCACCAATCCGAGCCTCGTCGCGAAGGAAGGCGTGAACTTCCACGACCGACTCGAGGAGATCTGCAAGGTCGTGTCAGGCCCGGTCAGCGCGGAGGTCGTGTCCACCGACGCCGAAGGCATGCTCGCGGAGGCGGAACCGCTGACGCAGATCGCGCCGAACATCGTGATCAAACTGCCGTGCATCGTCGAAGGCGTGAAAGCGTGCAAGGCACTGAGTGATCGTGGCGTGAAAACCAATATGACGCTGTGCTTTCAGCCGCTTCAGGCGCTGCTGGTCGCGAAGGCGGGCGCGTTCCTGGTCAGCCCGTTCATCGGTCGCCTCGATGACATCGGTCAGGACGGCATGGAGCTCATCCAGCAGATTCGCCAGATCTACGATCAGTACGGCTATCCGACGAAGATCCTTGCGGCGTCGATTCGACATCCGATGCACCTCGTGCAGTCAGCCCTGCTTGGGGCCGATGTCGCGACCGTGCCGTTCAAGGTCATCCAGCAGATGATGAATCACCCGCTCACCGATAAGGGCCTCGCCGCATTCCTTGCGGACTGGGATAAGGCGTCAGCGGCGCTGGAGTCGAAGCAACTCGTCTGATCACTGCGGCGTCACGAGACCTCGAGCATCATCTCCACTTCGACCGATGCGCCGAGTGGCAGGCCGACCGATCCAACCGCGGCCCGGGCGTGACGCCCGGCATCGCCGAACAATTCCTGCATGATCTCACTGGCGCCGTTGGCCACGATTGGTTGATCGGTGAAGCCCGGATCCGAGGCCACGAACACGCCGAGCCGAACGACACGCCGTACGCGGGTCAGATCGCCGTCCAGAGCATCCTGGGCGACGGCAAGACCGTTGAGCACACACTGCTGGGCCGCGGCCTGGGCGTCATCGACGGATACTGTGCCCGGGACGGAGCCGACGGCGATGAGCTGGCCCCCGACCATGGGGATCTGCCCGCTGATGACGAGCAGATTGCCTGTCTGCACGGACGGAACGTATGACGCGACCGGTTTCGGGGCATCGGGAAGCACGACCCCAAGCCGGGACAGATTTTCGTAAACACTTGCCATTGAATGACTTTCAGCATTTCATTCGCCAATTTTGGCTGTTGGAAGTCAAAAAGGGCGCTTTGTTGGATCTTGACGGATGGTCGTTGCGGAGTAGTCTATGTAGCGGCGGGTCAACCGCCAGTCTGGTGCAGCACCGATACCCATTGCGATGTTTATCAAACGCACTCATACCTTCGCTGCCCCAGTCGACAATTCGACGCATCGACGAGAACCAGCCATACGCAACGGCGTGTGTGACACGTGTTTCTCGACGGCAGCGGAACCTCGTGCAACTGAGGACTGGATCGCCATTGGCGTCATGATCGCATGACGTCGGTCCCTGACATCTGTCAGCGGGCTTGTTGTGGCACCACCGCGCTCTTCGATGCCGGAGGCAGCGTGTCGACAGGACACGATTGAGGATCGTTCGCGGCGTCATCGTCGTGACCATCCACATGCGGGCCCGGAGAACTCTGGCCGCAATTCGATCAACTGAGCCTGCATCGCCACCCCGCCAACATCTGTGTGATGAGTCCCTCTGGGGCGTGCGTCACCAGTTTCGTCCCGGATCGGAAGGATGTCGCATCCGTCCGCCGGAACCGGCGAACTGAGTCACGCGCCGTAGAGGATTTCCGAATCTGTTTCGTTCTTATTCGATTCATATGTGATGGAGATGCTTTCTATGAAGCGCAGTCGAGGTTTTACACTGGTCGAACTGCTGGTGGTGATCGCGATCATCGCGTTGCTGATCAGCCTGCTGCTCCCGGCCCTTGCGAAGGCGCGTCAGAACGCCCGTTCGCTCAAGGACAAGGTCCAGCAGAAACAAATTCATCAGGCGATGCTGACGTTCGCGAACGACAACCGTGAACGCCTGCCCACGCCGGGGCTGATTGACCGCCTGCCGGATCCGAACTTCAACAACCAGGACGTGTCGGGTTCCGGTCCGCAGGACTACACCCAGAACACCACGGAGAACCTGTACTCCGCGATGATCGCCCTGGAGTTCTTCCAGCCGGAACTGGTCATCGGTGCGTCTGAAGTCAGCCCGCTCATCAAGGAGTACACCGAGTACAACTTCGATGCGTACGAGCCGGCGTCTGACGATTACTGGGACGAGGATTTTGAAGCCGACATCGATGGCAGCGACTCCGGGGTTTCCCACACGTCGTTCGCACACATGGCACTCTGCGGCCAGCGACGCAAGATCTTCTGGAAGAGCACCGCGCCGTCCGGCAAGGTGATGCTCGCGACCCGCGGCACCAAGGACGGCGTGTTCTCGGGCAGCGGTGAAGATGCGGACGAGTACAACCGCTCACCGGTGCTTCAGCTGCACGGTCCGGAAAAGGAATGGCAGGGCAATGTCTGCTTCGCCGACAACCGTGTCGAAGTCGCCAAGAACTTCGTGCCGAACGGTTCGAACTACGAGCCGATCGATCAGCTCGGCCTGCAGCGTGACAACATCTTCAATTCCGAGTGGATGGACTTCGCTGATCAGGACGGCGGCACCGGCAACGGTTCCGGCGATAACTGGACGATCTTCGCCCGCACGGCTGAGCGGAACGAATGTGACGCAATCACCGATGAACTGCTCCCGTAAGGGTGACCGTCCATCGACTCGATATGACCAAACTGAACTTTGAACTGAATTGGAGACAATGCATGAACCGCAAGCGAGGCTTTACGCTTATCGAGCTGCTGGTGGTCATGGCGATCATCGCCCTGCTCATCGGTCTCCTTCTGCCGGCGCTCAACAAGGCTCGTGCCCGCGCTCGTCTGCTGAAGGATTCGACGCAGATCACTGGTATTCACAAAGCGTGGCTCATCTACGCGAGTGATCACAACGGTGTCTTCCCCACCCCTGGCCTGATCAAGCGTCAGCAGGTGACCTACCAGGGCGCCCAGGCGTTCATCCCGGGTCGTGGTGAAGAAGATGAACGCAACAACAGTACGGCGAATCTTCACTCCGCCATGGTGATGGATAACTTCTATCCGCCGGAAGTCCTCATTGGCCCGACCGAGCCCAGTGGCCGCGTCGCCGTCAAGGACAACTACAACTGGGAAGTGTTTGATCAGCAGGCCGGCGTGTTCTGGGACGAGACGTTCCAGGCTCGACTGGAAGTCGAATCAAACGTGTCCTACGCATCGCTCGTGATGGGCGATCGTCGTAAGGTCAAGGAATGGCGTGACAGCCTCAACTCCTCGTTCGCCGTGCTGGCGAACCGCGGTGTTGTGGGCGGCGAGTTCCAGGACAAGGAAACGTACGACGATTCGGTCACGCTCCGAATCCATGGCTCTGAGAACAAGTGGCAGGGGAACTACTGCTTCAACGACGGTCACGTCGATGTCGAAGAGTCATTCATTCCCGAAGGCGTGTCCTATCAGGCCGCAGGCGTGTCTGAGCCGGACAACATCTTCAAGAACGATACGGGTACCGGTGCGAACGATGCACAGGGCAAGGGTGAAGGCTACGACGTCTTCCTTGCCATGGTCTGGCGTGCCTTCGGGCAGGCCGATGACCCGACGTTCTTCTACAGCTGGGACTAATCACGCCCGGCTTGGATACGAATCCCCAGCCAACGCACCGCCTCACACGCTGACGCGATTGCCTTGGGACTGGAACATGCAGGAGGCCGACGAACAACCGTTCGTTGGCCTCTTGTTCTTTTTGGGCCGTGGGCTGTGAGCTGTGAGCTGTGAGCTGTGGGCTGTGGGCTGATAGCTGAGAGCTGCCAGTCACCCCCAGACTCGACCCGCAATCAGGCCGCCGGCGCGGACGGCGATCAAACCGATGATCACCGAGCCGAG
>JBCCFX010000069.1:0-17443 GCA_039029515.1 Planctomycetota bacterium | reverse complement strand
GCTGTGCGGCCTGCTCAGCGGTAATAAGATCCGGCCGCGCTTCGTGCTGTTCGGCGCGTTGGGCATGGCGATTTTCTTCGGCTTGCTCGGCTCGGTCACGCCGTCGTACGTGAATGTGGTCGTCTTTGTCTGCGGAGCTGGATTCTCCGCGGGTTTCTATGTGATTCCGCTGATCGCGCTGATCCAGCATCTGTCACCGGAAGACAAACTCGGTCAATTTCTCGGTGCGACCGGCGGCTTGAACTGGAGTTTCATCGCCATCGGCAGCGTGACATTCTGGGTGGGCGTCGGTGCGTTTGGCATTCCCCCAACGCGACTGTTCCTGCTCTGTTCATTGCTGTCCGTCATCGGCACGGTGACCGCCGCATCGCATCTCCGTCGACATCCGCACGATCCTGCGGTTTCCTGATGCTGGACGTGGCCCCGGTACGTCCTCTACCATCGGTACTGATGCACGTGATGTGCCATGGCCAACTGCGGGGGCAGGAGACCGTCCGACCATGGAGATGACCTATCTCGACCACAATGCGACCACGCGACCCGAGGATGAAGTCGTTGCCGCCACGCAGACGGCGCTGACCGAACACTGGGCGAATCCCTCCAGCATCCACCGGCCCGGTCAGCAGGCGCGCCAGCAGGTCGAACTCGCGCGGAAGGAAGTCGGCAAGCTCATCAACGCGCGGCCGCGCGACATCATCTTCACCAGCGGCGGCACCGAAGGTGCAAACCTGTCGATTCACGGTTCGCTGATCGCGCAACCCGACCGACCCGTCATTGTGACCGTCCGCACCGAGCACTCCGCGGTGCGGCAGGCGGCCGACCGCTACGAACGAAAAATGAACGGCGAGACGATCTGGGTCAACGTCAGCGTTGATGGCGTGATTGACCTCGATCATCTCAAGACCATTCTCGGGGAACATGCATCGCGCATCGGCATCGTGTCGGTCATGTGGGCGAACAACGAGACCGGCGTCATTCAACCCGTCGAAGCCATCGGCGAGCTGTGCCGTGAGCACGGTGTGCGCTATCACGTCGATGGTGTGCAGTGGGTCGGGAAGCTCCCGACCAACATCGCCGATATGCCGATCGATCTGTTGAGCTTCGCCGGCCATAAATACCACGGGCCGAAAGGCGCTGGCGGCCTGTTCATTCGTACGGGTATCGAGATCGAGCCGTACGTCATTGGCGGCAGCCACGAACGTGATCTGCGCGGCGGGACGGAAAATGTGCCGGGCATCGTCGGCCTCGGTGTCGCATCTCGGCTCGCCCGCGAATGGCTGGAGACTAATGGCATCGAAGAACAGCGCGCGAAACGCGATCGATTTGAGCAGACCATCCTTGAGCAGGTCGACGAGACTCGTGTGAACGGCGGTGGGGCAGATCGTGTCTGGAACACGACCAACATCGCGTTCCGTCGCCTCGAAGCCGAAGCCATGCTGCTCCTCATGTCGGAGCGTGGTGTCGCCGCATCCGCCGGCTCCGCGTGCAGTTCTGGCTCACTTGATCCATCGCCGGTACTCATGGCGATGGGCATTGAAGACACGTACGCGCACGGATCGGTTCGATTCAGCATCTGTCGGCATACGACGGATGAAGAAGTCGATCGCGCTCTCGAAGTCGTTCCCGCGGTCGTTGCGAAACTGCGCAAGTCGATGGCGAGCGTCTGATCACGAATCGGCCGCGCGCCGAACCGCGTCGGCCACGCGATCGTGGACACGTGAATCAAGCATATCCGGCAGCAGCGTTGTCGTCGCTGCATCCGCGAGTGCCTGCGCTGCGGCGAGCTTCATCGCCGGCGTAATGCGCTTCGCGTTCGCGTCGAGCGCGCCGCGGAAGATCCCCGGGTACGCGAGCGCGTTGTTCATGCCACGGCCATCAACCGCGACCGCTGCGCCCGCATCCATTGCATCGCTGACGGGAATCTCGCTGACCGGATTCGCCAGCGCAAAGACAATAGGATCCTGGCCCATCGACGCGACCATGTCTTTGGTGACTGTATTCGGCTTGGACACGCCGATGAACAGGTTGCGCCCGCGCATGACCTCATCCACCGTCCCCATGATGCCATTGGGATTCGTCGCCTCGGCGAGTCGGTGCTTCCACGGGTTCATTCGTTCCGTGCGCTGTGTGGCAATCGCGCCAACGCTGTCGCAGACGACGACATCTTTGATGCCGAAATCCACGAGGAACTGCGCGATCGCAGAGCCAGCAGCGCCGGCACCGAGGATGACCGCCTGGCAATCAGCCGGCGTTCGATTGGTTTTCTTCAACGCGTTGATGAGGCCGGCGACAGCGACCGTCGCGGTACCGTGCTGGTCATCATGAAACACCGGAACATCGAGCTTCGCCTGGAGCTTTTCTTCGATCTCGAAACATGCTGGTGCCGCAATGTCCTCGAGCTGAATAGCGCCGTAGTTTCCGGCGATCGCTGCGACAATATCCACGATCTCGTCCGCATCGTGGCGATCGACGAGAATCGGGTCTGCGGAAACTCCGACGAAGTGAGACAGAATCGCCGCTTTGCCTTCCATCACGGGGAGCGATGCGAGCGTGCCGATGTCGCCGAGCCCGAGCACCGCTGTGCCGTTGGTCACGATCGCAATCCGATTGCCAATGTGCGTGTACTTGCGCGCAAGTTCGGGGTGATCTGCGATCAGCTGGCATGCGCTGGCGACGCCCGGCGTATACACCATGCGAAGATCCATCACCGTGTTCAGCGGCACGCGTGACTTCGTCTCGATCGTGCCATGCCGATGAATCTCGAGCACATCGTCGGTGACGTTCACCAACTGGACATACTCGGCGGCCTTGATGGCATCGATCGTGGCATCAAGAATCTCGCTGTTCACGATGAACAACTGAATGTCGCGCGTTTTCGAGGATGAATCCGCTTCAACAATGTGAATGTCACCGACGGAGGCGCCAAGCTTGGCCACGCCATCGAGGAAGCGTGCGAGCATGCCCGGCGCATCGTGAATGCGCACGCGCACGGTGATGATGTACTGCGCGTTGTATCGTTCCTGCCAGTTGGGAAGCGTGTCGGTCATGGCGTTCCTTGGTCGGTCGTTCACTGCGGTACGAGCACGCGGTTCCCAATGTCACGTCGGAAGAATGCGCCGTCGAATCGAATCTTGTCGCAGGCCTCGTTGGCAACGGCCTGGGCGGTTTGCAGGTCAGCCGCCAGCGCGGTGACGCCGAGCACGCGGCCGCCATTGGTCACGAGCTGCCCATTGTGATCAATCGTCGTTCCCGCGTGGAACACATGGACGTCGTGTTCGTTACTCGAGATCGCTTCAGCATCGTCGATACCCTCGATCTCTCGCCCTTTTGGATAGTCGCCCGGATAGCCCTCTGAGCACATCACCACGCAGCACGCATGGCGCTGGTCGAAGTCGAATTCGACGTCGCTCAGCGTGCCGGTCGCCGTCGCCCACATCACTTCGAGCAGGTCGCCCTGGAACCGTGCCATCAATGGCTGGCATTCGGGATCACCGAATCGGCAGTTGAATTCAAGCACTTTCGGTCCCGCCGCGGTCAGCATCAGTCCCGCGTACAGCACGCCGCGGTATTCGATGCCGTCGCGTCGCAAGGCATCGACGACCGGCACCATGATCTCGCGTTCGATCAGTTCGAGCGTCGGTTCGTCGATGAGCGGCGTCGGGCAATACGCGCCCATGCCGCCTGTGTTCGGGCCGGTGTCGCCTTCATGGACCTGCTTGTGATCCTGACACGGATCGAGCATCCAGATGGTGCGCCCGTCGACGAGCGCGAGCATCGACACTTCCTGTCCAAGCAGTTTCTCTTCAATGACAATCTTCGAGCCGGCGTCGCCGAAGGCGTGCTGCACCATGATGTGTTCGACCGCGGCAAGCGCTTCTGCTTGCGTATCGCACACAATCGCACCCTTGCCCGCGGCCAGTCCCGCAGCTTTCACCACGCAGGGTTCATCGTGTGTGCGGACGTATTCGAGCGCAAACTCAGCGTTGTCGAAGACACGACCATCCGCAGCAGGAATTGATGCTTGTCGCATCACGTCCTTCGCGTACGACTTGTCTGACTCCAATCGTGCCGCATCGCGAGATGGTCCGAAGACCACACATCGATCGGACTGGAGCGCATCGACGATGCCTTCGGCAAGTGGCACTTCCGGCCCGACGACGATCAGGTCGATCTCCGCCTTTTCCAGCCAGCGCTGCATGCGGAATGCATCCTTCGGATCCCACTTGATCGGGCACGGCTGACCAAGCTTTGCAAGGCCCGCATTGCCGGGGTCGGTCAACCACATCGACCCGAGATGGGGCGATTGGCTGAGCTTCAAGGCGATCGCGTGTTCGCGGCCGCCACCGCCAATGAGAAGCACGTTGCAGGATTTCGGGCAAGGTCGTTTTCGGCGCATCGCGGCATCGTACCGACGAGCACTCCCGGCGTCAGCGGCGGAAACACCGGGAGTTCCGAGAACTTCACTTGAGATTGGCTCAGGTGCCGTCGATACCTCTCAAGGACGCACGTCGATGGCGGCGTCCGGAGGCATGCCATGACCACGACGCCTGAAGAACGCCCTTCGATCGACCCGGTCGTTCCCACGATCACCAGCGATTCCGCACGTCTCCTTGCGGAGCGGGCGAAATGCCCCGGCCTGCGACTCCGTGGTGCGTCGATGCCAGATCCGTCGATGGTCATCACGACCACACCAGTGCCGAACGTCACGACGCCTCGCGCTGCGTGATCAACGCTTCTTGCGTTTCGAACGCCCGGTGATACCGCTCTTGCTTCGAGCTGAACCAGCGCGCGGCTTGTCAGTCTCGATCTCAGCCCGGCTGAACTTCCGTGCATCGCCATAGTCCGGCATCGCCTTCAACTCCGCGATCTGATCACGCAGGTTGGCCGCCTTCTCGAACTCGAGCGACTGCGCCGCGGACATCATGTCCTTCTCCAGCATTTCCAGCAATTCATCGCGGTCGAACGTCTCTTCAACAGCGTTGGTCGATACGGCCTTGCGCGCTGTCTGCCGCGCCTTCAGTTCATTCTCGATGCCAGTCCGAATGGCCTTGATGATCGTCTTCGGCGTGATGCCGTTTGCCTCGTTGTACGCCATCTGCTTGACGCGACGCCGCTCCGTCTCGTCCATCGCGGCTTTCATCTGCGGCGTAATCTGATCCGCAAACAGAATGACACGTGAATTCACATTGCGCGCGGCTCGGCCGATCGTCTGCACCAGGCTTGTTTCACTTCGAAGGAAACCAACCTTGTCGGCATCGACGATGCAGACGAGTGACACTTCAGGCAAGTCCAGCCCTTCTCGCAGCAGGTTTACGCCGACAAGGACATCAAACTCGCCTTCGCGCAACGCGCGGATGATCTCCAGACGTTCCAGCGTATCGATCTCGCTGTGCAGGTATCGCACGCTCAGTTGCTGATCGTGCAGGTAAGCCGTGAGATCCTCTGCCATTCGCTTTGTCAGCACGGTCACGAGCACGCGTTCGTTGCGTGAGGCGCGATCCTGGCATTCGCGGATGAGCTCTGCGACCTGGCCACTTGCAGGCCGGACCTCAATCTCCGGGTCCAGCAGTCCGGTTGGACGAATGACCTGTTCAACGACCACACCCTGAGACTTCTCGAGTTCATACGGCCCGGGCGTGGCCGACACATAGACAAACTGCGGGACGATGGTCTCAAACTCGTCGAACTTCAACGGTCGATTATCAAGAGCGCTGGGAAGGCGGAATCCGTGATCAACAAGCACCTGCTTGCGTGCGCGATCGCCGTTGTACATCGCCTGAATCTGAGGCATCGTGACGTGCGATTCATCGATGAACATGAGCCAGTCGTCAGGCTGCCGATCCGGGACAAAACGGTAATAGTCGAGCATCGAATACGGTCGCGCGCCCGGCGCCCGGCCGTCGAAGTGTCGAGAGTAGTTCTCGATGCCGGAGCAGTAGCCGACTTCCTCGATCATCTCCAGATCGTACTTCGTGCGCGATAACAACCGCTGCGCTTCCAGCAGCTTCCCTTCGTGGCGAAGCGCCATGACCTGTGTATCCAGCTCTTCCCGGATGGCATCGATCGCGACCTTCTTCTGTTCCTCTGGGAGCACGTAGTGAACCGCAGGAAAGATGAAGACCGTCGATTCTTCCGCAAGCATCTCGCCGGTCGTCGGATGGATGAGCTGTATGCGATCGATTTCATCGCCGAACAGCTCGACGCGAATGGCGTACTGCTCGTAGGCAGGATAGATCTCGATCACATCGCCGCGCACGCGGAACGTCTTGCGCTCGAACGAGACATCGTTCCTCGCGTATTGCATGTCGGACAGCGCGAGTAGTGTGGCGCGACGATCAATTTCCTCGCCTCGACTGAGTGTCAGGACGCGCTTGCGATATTGTTCAGGCGACCCAAGGCCGAAGATGCAACTGACTGACGCCACGACGATGACGTCAGAGCGTGATAGCAGGCTGCTTGTTGCGGCGAGGCGAAGTCGGTCCAGATCATCGTTGCGCGAAGCATCCTTTTCAATGTAAATGTCGCGCTGTGGGATGTACGCTTCGGGCTGGTAGTAATCGTAGTAGCTGACGAAGTACGACACCGCGCTCTTTGGGAACAGCTCGCGCATCTCTTCAAAGAGCTGGGCCGCGAGCGTCTTGTTGTGGCTCAGGATCAGCGTCGGCTTCCCGGTCCGTTCAATGATGTTCGCCATCGTGAACGTCTTGCCCGTGCCTGTCGCGCCCAGCAACGTCTGGTGCCGTTCGCCGGACTCGATGGATTTCACCAGCGCATCGATTGCGTCCGGCTGGTCGCCCATCGGTGTGTACGGGCTTTCCAGCTGAAAATCGGCGCGAGTTGAGGAGGACGGCGTGCTCATGCCCACATTGTAGGTCGAGGAAGTCGGCGCACGATGAATGTCAGCCCGGTCGGCCAGCGGAAATCAACTCGCTCGGACGTGATCGCGTTACAGACAACGCGCCAGGTAACGACACGAGCAGAGTCAGAACTAGCAGGACGAGCCAGCCGGCAATCGTGGGGATGATCTGGATGACAAGCGGGGCATCAATGCCGCCAAGCCACCGAAGGTTCTGCGTATCCATGTAGGCAATATGGCAACCGAGCATGGTGCCGGTGATCGCGCCCGCAATGGCGAGCAATGTGGCTTCGCCGAGGATCAGCCTGACGATTGTTCGTCGCGAACCACCGACGGATCGCAGCACGCCGAATTCGAATCGTCGATCGTGTACGCCAGCGAGCAACACGTTTCCAACACCGATCGATGCCAGTACGAGCGCTGCAAACGCAATGGTCGTCTGAACCGTGAGAATAGCGGCGGCAACGAAATCAATCGTGTCGACGACCCAGCGGCCGCTGATAAACCGTACGCCCGGTGCGGCTTCAGCGATCTGGGCGGCGACTTCCTGATCGTCGAAGTCGTCAGACAGATTCACCTGCATCATGTACGAGTCACGATTGTCGAAGACCTCGGCGACAATCTCCGAATCCATGAACACGCAGCTCAATGCGTAGTCCATGTATCGATTCCTGAAGCCGTACAGTTGTGTGACGATATCAAGCCCGTTCGCTTCGACAACGCCAACGATCTCAAATGTCTCTTCGAGTCGTCCGGTTCGCAACGTGATTTCGTCGCCCACGGTAATACCACGCGCGGTGAGAAAACGCTCCGCAACAATCAGCCCTTCGCCGGATTTGAGCTTCGGAATGGCCGTTTCGGCACTACCGGCGACCCACGTGATCGCGTTGATTCGAAAGAACGATTCCGGATCGAAGCTCAGGCACTGCACCATTGGTGAAACGTAGCCTTCGACGCCGAAGACCTGCTGTCCGACCGTTTCCATCGTGACCATGCCGATGACGCTGACCTCAGTGACAGCATCAAGGTTTCGAATGGCCTCGACTTCTTCTGGTTCCATACCGCTGAGTTGGAACGCGAACCCATCGGCGAATTGGATGTCGCGCACCCATCCGTCAAGGATGGACATCGTGGTTGACCATGTGGCAACCATCAACGCTACACCGACCATGAGTGCGCCCGCGGTGAATCCGTGCCGATATGGCGTGGCCAGCATGGATCCATGGATGATGTCGCGCGGCAGACCGAGCAGCTTTGCCAATGGTCGCGCCAATGCACGCACGACGAGGACGAGCACCACGGTTGCGAGCAGAAAATACCCGATGTACATCGCATGCAAGCCCGCATATGCGTACGTCCAGTAGCGAAGGTCATGGTCCTCGACCTGGTAGAGCAACACCTGGATTGCGATCAGCGCTAGCCCGGCAATCGCGAAACCGATCACGGTCCGTGCCGTTGCTGGTCGTGCGGCGACAGAGAGTGCGCGAAGTGGGCTGATCTGGCTTGCCTGCCACGCAGGGTACACCGCGCCGAGCAGTCCGGCGCCGAGTGAGCCGAAGACTGCGAGCCAGATACCGAGTGCGGGAATCGCGAATCCACCAGTCAGCAGGTGATCGAACACCCAGACAAGTGTGCTCGCCAACGCGATTCCAATTGGTATGCCGAGTATCGCGCCGAAGCTCCCAACGATGAGACCAACACAAACCTGCATCGCAAACAGCTGCAACCGTGATCCACCAAGACACCGAATGATGGCCAGAAGTCGTTGCTGCTCGGTGACTGACGTCGTCAGTCCGGTGACGATGATGAACGCCGCACTCGTGAAGGTCAGCATCGTGGCGATGATCAGGGCGAGTCGGCTCACCATGATGCGCCGATCAAAGCCGCTCTTGAAGAGTTCAGCGGGCTCCAGCAGCAGCGTCTCGTCGAGTTCGCCGCCATACGTCAGCGAAAAATCATCAGCATCGAGGCCTTCTTCGAGCCCGATGGCCACAAAGACAATCTCGTCGGATCGTCCCGTCGCCTGCTCAAGCAGATCACGCGACAAGCGGACGACCGGCCGCTGCAGAATGCCCATCGTCTTGCGTTCGTAGATGCCCGCAACCGTGAGCTCAATCGGCGGACCGACATACTGAATCTTTAACGTATCGCCGACCGTCGCCTGAAGTTCTTCAGCGGCCATCGGGTCGAGCAGGATCTCGTTCGGCTCCATCGGCCAGGCACCATCGCGCAGAGGCAATGGGCGCACTTCAGATTCGAGCGGAAGGTTTGTGCCGTACGACGTGATGGTCGCACGAACGATGCGATTCGTCTCAGCATCACGGCGCGCATCCGCGTGAATCAGCGTGATTGATCCTTGCGCGATGCCGTTGACGAATTCGACGCCGTCCCAACTCGCAACCGTATCAAGGATGGCATCGTCAAAGCGCGCATTCGAACTGTGCGTGATGCGCACATCGGTTGCGCCGAGGAGTTTGGTGATCTCGCCTTCCAGTGTCTTCTGCACCGATCCCATGGTGCAGGACACCGCGACGATCAGGCTCGACGCCAGCGCCGCAGCCGCGATCAGCAGGCACGTGCGAATTCGCTTCGCACGCAGGCTACTGAAGGCGAGCGACAAGCTCGGACGCAGCGAGTCCATCGGTGTCTAGCTCCGTTTCGATGCGTCCGTCACGCAGAAGGAACACATGCCCGCACGCCGTTGCGGCGGTGGGCTCATGCGTGACCATGAGTACCGTGCGGCCTTCGCGGGCGATATCGCCAAGCAATTGCAGGATGCGCTCGCCGGTCGCGGAATCAAGATTGCCTGTCGGCTCATCAGCGAGCAGGACCTGCGGTTCGAAAAGCAGTGCCCGCGCGATCGCCACACGCTGCTGCTCGCCGCCGGACATCGCGTCAGGTCGATGATGCATACGATCGCCGAGCCCCATGCGTTCGAGCAGCGCCGTGGCACGCTCGGTTCGTTCCGCGGCCGGCATGCCATCAAGCAGCGCGGGCAACGCGACGTTATCCAGCGCTGACAGCGTCGGGATCAAATTGAACTGTTGGAAGATGATGCCGATCTTCTTCCGGCGAAACGCCGTCAACGCGGATTCCTGCATCGTGTGCAAATGCTCGCCCGCAACACGAATCGTGCCTTCATCAGGTTGATCAAGCGCCGCGAGCAGGTGCAGCAGCGTGGACTTCCCGCTGCCGGACGGACCCATGATGCCGTAGAAACCGGGTTTCGCGACGGTGAGGCTCAAGCGATCCAGCGCGCGAACGGTTTGATCACCAAGTCGGTAATGCTTGGAGACGGCGTCGAGTTCAATCAGGCTGACAGGATTGTCGGTGTCAGCCAATCGGGAACTTCTCTTGGTACGTCGCGGCGTCCATCAACGCATCGAGCGGAGATGTATCACTTGTCTTGATTCGCGCGATCCAACCTTGCTCATGTGGGTCGCGGTTCAGCAGTGCCGGATCTTCGGCGACCGCTTCGTTGACCTCAGCAATCTCGCCATCGACCACGCTGTAAATGTCGCTGCTTGTTTTGACGGACTCGACCTCGCCGATCGTATCGCCGGCGCTGACGGACGTCCCGACGTCGCGGACTTCCACATACGTGATGTCCGTCAGTTCGTCGGCGGCATGTCGCGTGATCCCCATGGTGACGACGTCACCTTGCAGGCTGAACCATTCGTGGGACTCGGAGAATCGGTAGGAGCTGATGTCGGTCATCCGGGTGCGGCCTCTCAAAACGGGAATCGAGGCATCTTAGGCACCCACGCTTCCGGAGCAAGACTGGATCGTTCGTGGATGAGTCGCCTGAATGTTCGTAACCTGACGAATCGTCTTCCGGCTCAACGCATGACGGCGTATGGACTTGCATCGATGAGGCCTGAATCAGCTCCGATCATGTATGAAATCCATGCCGGAAATCGCCTTGGATCTTTACACTATGTGGTGGTGGATGCCGGTCGCATGGCGATACGCGTCCCCTCGTCCCATTGGATCTTTCTCCCCTCCTGAAAACGTCGATCTTCGTGATCGGCGTTTTCTTTCTGTGGTCACGGCCTGCTTCACAGGCAGTGAGGACGTCGATCGGCTTGCTCGATGGGGTCATCCCGCTAGACTCGCCGCTCGATCGATATCCCTCGAAAGGTCACCATGCTTCTGACGCTTGCCACCGGATCACTGGCATCGATGATCGGCGATGCCGAGGACCAGATGTCGCTCCTCGAAGTTCCTGACTTCGCGGTCCGGCATCTTCAGTTGCGCGGATTGAATGTGCCGGCGTCCATGCTTGCAGGCTGGTCACTCGAAGATCTCGATGCGCTGCGCGATCGTGCAGACAAAGCGGCGTGCCCGTGTCTTGTGCTCTTCGAGGATTCACCGTTGCCATTTGGGCATCGCAGTGAAAAGAAACGCGATGAAGCGGCTGATCGCACACGCCGGCTCGCCGTTGGTGCCAATCGGCTCGGATGCAATGCGCTCGCGCTTCGAATCGAAGCCGCGGATAACGATGAAGCATTCGAACGTGCTGCGGATGAGATCAAGCGCATCATGCCGGCGGTGGAGCGACAGGAACTCAACATCCTGCTGAGCGCAAACACCGGCCTGACGGCCTCGCCTGAACGCCTGACCGACCTCATCAAAAAGATCGGCGGATTCCGAATCGGATCCCTGCCAAGCTTTGCGGACGCCGCCGCCACCGGCGATGTGATCGATGCGCTCCGTAAGCTCGCACCCTATGCCGGTGCGATTCATGCGACCGTGGATTCGTTCACCGGAAAAAGGGCGCATAAGGGTTATGATCTGTCGGCGTGCGTCTCAGCGATCCGAAGCGTTGGGTTTCTGAACACGCTCGCCATTGATTACGTCGGCACCGGCGATCCGGTGGAACACATTGAGTCGGCTCGGCTCATCCTTCAGAATGCGATCGACGCCGAAGACTGAACATCATGCCCGAGACCGCAACCGTGACCCGCTCGACTTCCAGTACGCCCGTGATCATCACGATTGACGGTCCGGCCGGCACCGGCAAATCCACGGTTTCGCACCGATTGGCGCAGCGTCTCGGGCTGGAATTCCTCGACACCGGCGCGATGTACCGCGCCATTACACTGCTTGCGATCAACGAAGGCATTGATCCTGCGGACGGCGAGGCGGTGGCCGATGCTGCGCTGCATGCTGAATTGCACTTTGACTGGACGACCAGTCCGCCGCGCATCATGCTCGGCGAGCAAGATGTCGGTGAGCGCATTCGCGAGCACGATGTGAATCATGTCGTCTCGGTCGTCGCGGCACAGTCTCGTGTTCGGGAGGTTCTGGTTGATCTTCAACGCCGCATTGCATCACGCCATCCGAGGCTTGTGACCGAAGGTCGCGATCAGGGATCAGTCGTGTTCCCCGATGCGCCAGTTCGATTCTTCCTGCATGCAGCCGTCGACGTTCGAGCGAATCGTCGTGCCAACCAGATGCAGCAAGCGGGACGCGATGTCGATCGTGATCGCCTCGTCGATGAGATTCGTCGTCGCGATCATCTCGATTCCACACGGTCAGATGGTCCGTTGACGCGGCCCGATGGCGCGGTGGATATCGATACGAACGCGCTGACCATTGATGAAGTCGTGGATGTGCTCGAACGCGAGGTTCGGCTCCGGCTGCCGAAACTGGGATCGGATGCATGTTCGACCTGAAGCGCCGCGCTCCCGGTCGCAGTGCCTGGTTCCAGATCGGTCCGTGGTTCATCGGACGCGGTTCGTGCGAGTTGTTCCTGCGCGTAGTCTATCGATTGCACGTCGAGGGCACGGAAAATGTGCCGCGCACCGGACCAGCGTTGTTCATCTGCAATCATCAGTCGTTCGCTGATCTCGCAGCGACCGGAGCGATTTGCAAGGTGCGTCCGTACACGCCGATGGCGCGAACGACATTGCGCAAGAGTCGCATCATGGATTTCATCCTGAAGCAGTACCGCGCGATCCTCGTTGATCAGGAAGGCACCGCGACCACGTCTGTGAAGGAAGCGCTGCGTGAGTTCAAATCCGGACGTACCGTCATCATCTTTCCCGAAGGCTCGCGTACGCCGGATGGGCTGATGCAGCCATTCGAACGCGGCCTGCTTGTGTTGATCAAGCGCGGTCGTATTCCGGTCGTGCCGATGGCCATTGATGGTGCGTACGACATCTGGCCGCGTTCGCGTTCAAAGCCGCGATTGTCCGGCCGAATGGGCATCAAGGCAGGACCGCCGCTGTCAGCGGATGAGATTCTCGCCGACGGCCCGGATGCAGGGCTGGAATTGCTGCGACGACGGATCGAGACACTGCGGTTGGAAGTCCGGGCGACGCTTCGCCAGCGGTGGGGCCATGATGTCGTCGCCGCCGGACCCGCCGATCTTCCCTATTGGGAAGTTGCGGCATCAACTGAAGCTCAGCAGTCCGAGGAATCGCAGGCACGCAATGACCAGCAGCACGATGAAGACGATGCGCACCCAGAAGATGGGTAGCGCGTGCGTCAGGTGCGCGCCGACAAAGCTTCCGATGATCGCACACGGGATCAGGCCCGATGACAGCAGCATGGCATCAACGGTCGTGTGTGCGCCGTCGCTGGTTGCAGGTAACGTCGCATTCTTGAGCGATGCACCGACGACTGCTGTCAGGCACATCAACGCGCTGCTGGTTGCAATGCATTGACGGAGCGGCAACAACGCGATGCGTTGCAGAAGCGGCACGGTGATGATCCCGCCGCCGATGCCGAGCAGGCCCGCGGCAAAGCCGGTGATGCTGCCCACGACGCCGGATCGCCACCACACAGCAGGTTGTGCGTGATCTTCGGATGAGCGTCGCCCGTGCAGCAGACGACGCACGTTCATGAAGATGACGTAGATCAGGAAGAACCCGAAGAAAAGTTCCAACTGTTCCGATTCAAGTCGGTTGCTCAGCAGCACACCGAGAACGATCGCCGCAATACCGAACGGCAACAGTCGCCAGGTCACGTCCCAGCGCACAGCGCTCGCGCGATGGTGGCGGATCACTGCGGGAACCGCGACAAAGATGTTGACGATCATCGCGGTGGCCTGTGCGAGGTGATACGTCCGGTCCAGAAAGAGGGTGAGCACGGGAATCATGATCACCGAGCCGCCAATCCCCAGCAGACCACCCAGGACACCGGCGACAAGGCCGGTGATGAGCAGCGCGATGAGTTCCGGGAGTGGCATGGCCGCCAGTGTAGGCGACGACTCCTTTCGGCGTCGCGATGGCGCGTCAGGTTGTCGACACGGCGGTGCATCACCTTGCCGGACCTCATGTGATCCGTCGACAATCATCGGACATCTCACCTGACGCAAGGATGCGGCTCGGAGGCCGTCGCACATTCGCGGCGGAAGTGCCATGTCCTCACGCGCTCGTCTCAATCAGGGTCCACTGCTCCACGTGTTCGGCATGCTGTTCTGCGTCATCGCGGTCCTGACGTTGGTGTCATTTCTCGTTGCAGCGCCGGCACCACCGATGCTGGTCACCGTGGATGCCATCGCCACCAATGACGACGTTGAAGCAGAACTGCCGGCAACCGAAGAATCGCTTCCGTTGGAATTTGGTGAAACGATCCCGGTCGAAACGTCAGTCGAGCCGGACGTGCCGATGTTCAACGGTCGTCCATTGCGTGCGGTCGGGACGATCACCATGCGCGTGACAGCGTATTCGCCGGACGAGCGCTCATGCGGTCTCGATGCTGATGGCATTACCGCCAGTGGGTACTCCGTCTGGACGAACGGCATGCGATTGGTGGCTGCGGACACGAAAGTGCTTCCGTTCGGCACACTCCTGAGCGTGCCCGGCTACCACGATGGAGCGATCGCGCCGGTGCTGGATCGAGGCGGGCGCATCAAGGGGAACCGTCTGGACGTGTTGTACGCAACGCACGAGCGCGCCAGGGAGTGGGGCGTGCAGACGCTCGATGTCACGGTGTGGGAATACGCGGACGGCAAGCCGAACGGATTCCGGCAGCAGCATTGAGCGTTGCTGTCAGCGATCAGCTCTCAGCATTCAGCTGGCGACGTATGAATCGCGTGCTTTCGCACTTTGCGTTTGCATTGCTGAATTCGCAATCGTACTACTTGCGTCATGCTATCCGGGGTACAGAGCTTCGTCCTTCAGGGGATTGAAGCCATCGCATGTGAAATCGAGGCTGACCTCAGCCCGATCGGCCTGCCGAAGACGACCGTCGTCGGTTTGCCCGATATCGCCGTCAAGGAATCGATGGAGCGCGTGCGCACGGCGCTGCAGAACAGTGGGTATCGCTATCCGCAGGCGCGGGTCACCATCAACCTTGCGCCGGCTGACATCCCGAAGGAAGGTCCGGTGTACGACCTGCCGCTGGCTCTGGCCCTTCTGTTTGCCAACGGCACGGTGGAAGAGACCGCGGTGGCCGATGCGCCGCGTCCCGACATTCAGGATTACCTCGTCGCGGGTGAACTGGCACTTGATGGTCGGGTGCGCCCGATTAACGGCGTGATCAGCCTCGCACTGCTTGCGCGTCGGCAACGTCGACGCGGTGTGGTCGTACCGGCGCTGAATGCCGCCGAAGCCGCAGCCATCGATGGCATTGACGTCTACGGCGTGTCGCATCTCAGCGATGTCATCGGGTTCTTCAACGGCCAGATGTCGCCTTCGCCTGAACCGACAATCGATGTCGATACGATGGCGTCCGCACTCGAACCGGAGGTGGACTTCGGCGATGTCCGCGGGCAGGAAGCCGTCAAACGCGCCATTGTGATCGCGGCATCCGGCGGCCACAACATTCTCATGATCGGTCCGCCGGGCAGCGGCAAGACCATGCTCGCCAAGGCACTGCCAGGCATACTCCCACGATTGACGCGCGATGAAGTCCTGGAGGTCTCGCGCATCTACTCATCCGTCGGGCAATTGCCGCGTGACAATCCGTTGGTGTTGCGTCGCCCGGTGCGCACGCCGCATCACACCGCATCATCACCTGCGATCATTGGCGGCGGATCGATTCCGCGACCGGGTGATGTCAGTCTTGCGCATCGTGGAATTCTGTTCCTGGACGAGATGCCTGAATTCAAACGCGATGTCCTTGAAACGCTGCGCCAACCGCTCGAAGACGGTCGGGTCACGATCGCCCGATCGCGCGGATCGGTGTGCTTTCCTGCTCGATTCATGCTCGTCGGCGCACTCAATCCGACACCCAAGGGTCATGAGGCGAACGATGCAGTCAGTCAGCGTGCGATGGATCGATATCTCGCGCGACTCTCAGGGCCGCTGATCGATCGGATCGACATCCACATCGAAGTGCCGGCGGTGCCGTATGAAGCGCTCACATCCCGGAAACGAGGCACATCGACCTCGTCGATGCGCGAAGTAGTACAACGAAGCCGGGAGCTTCAGCGCGAACGACAAGCCGGACTGACGAATGCAGAACTGACCGGCCGGCATCTCGATGATTACGCGACGCTTGACGATGCGTCACGCGACTTGCTCGGCACAGCGCTGACGCAGTTAGGTCTGAGCGCGCGAGCATACGACAAGGTTCGTCGTGTCGCGCGCACGATTGCCGATGTGGATGGGATCGACGAGGTGCAATCGAGCCACCTCATGGAAGCACTGCAGTATCGCCTGCTCGATCGACAGCGATGATCGAATCACAGGCCCGGCGCGAATCCACGTCGCATGGTGTTCTCGGTGATAGCTCGTGGTTCCACGAACTGGAGCAGGTAGTCATGGCCGCCAGCCTTGGACCCGACGCCGGACATCCCGAAACCACCGAACGGTTGTCGTCCGACGAGTGCGCCGGTGCAACCACGGTTCAGATAGAGGTTGCCGACGCGGTACTCACGGCGGGCGCGCTCAAGGTGCGTCGGCTTGCGCGAGAAGACGCCGCCGGTGAGTTTGTACGCGGTCGAGTTCGCGATCGCGAGCGCTTCATCGAAGTCCTTCGCTCGAATCACGCCGAGCACGGGACCGAAGATCTCTTCGCGGGCGAGTCGATGCTCCGGCTTGATGCCTGAGATGATCGTCGGTCCGACGAACGGCAATCCAACGCGCTCTTCGAGTCCAGCGGGTACGTCGAGCGTGATCTCGTGCTTCCCTTCACTCTTGCCGATCTCGATGTACGAGCGGATCTTGTCGGCTGCTTCGGCATCAATGACCGGGCCGACATCGGTGCCCGGCTCGCGCGGGTCACCCACGATCAGCGTCCGGGTGGATTCGACGAGCCGCTCGAGGAACAGATCGTGGGCGGAATCGACCACAATCGCCCGGCTGCACGCTGAGCACTTCTGGCCCTGGAATCCGAATGCACTCTGACGCACACCAAGCACGGCTTCATCGAGGTCTGCCGAAGCGTCCACGATGATTGCGTTCTTGCCGCCCATCTCGCAGACGACTTTCTTCACGAACGGTTGATCATCAGGCGTATGTCCCGAGGCGCTGATGATGTCCAGTCCGACCGCCTTGGAGCCGGTGAACGCGATCAGGCCGACAAGCGGATCGCGCACAAGCGCTGCGCCGACGGTTTCGCCAACGCCGGGCAGGAAGTGCAAGACGTTTCGCGGTGCGCCGGCATCCCACAGGATGTCGCACAGGATGCGCG
>JBCCFX010000068.1:0-17872 GCA_039029515.1 Planctomycetota bacterium | reverse complement strand
TTGCGGAAGTGGAAGATCCTGAGATTGAAGGCACGGTCGTCGGCATCGTCGCGCCGCATCTTGACTACGAGCGTGGCTGGCCGAACTACGCCGCGGCCTATGAATGCCTGCGCCGTATGGATGCGCCTGACCGCGTGGTCATCCTCGGCACCAACCACTTCGGTATCGGCGATGGCGTCGTGTTATCCGAGTATGGTTTCGCCACGCCGCTCGGCATCAGCGCTGTGGACCAACTCGTCGTCGAGAAGCTCAAGGAACGCCACGGCAAAGCCCTGACAATTGACAGCCTCGATCATGTCGGCGAACACTCCATCGAGTTGCAGTTGCCGTGGATGCAGCACTGCTTCGGGACAGATGTTCCCATTGTCGCCGCGCTCGTCCCGAGCCCGCTGGCAGAGCCCATCGAAGACAACGATGATCGTGTCGCCGCATCTACGTTCATCAAGGATCTCAACGACATCGTTGCTGAAGTCGGCGGCACGACGTTCTTCATCGCATCGAGCGATCTCAGCCACGTCGGACCGCAGTTCGGCGAGCCGCGACCCGTGGACGACCAGCGCCGATTCGATGTCGAACGACATGATCGTGAGATGATGGCGAAGTTCATCGAAGGCGACGCTGAAGCGTTCGTGGAAGCGTTCAAATGGAATCAGAACCCGACCGGCTGGTGCAGCATCGGCAATATGGCCGCAACCTTGAATCTTGCGCAGCCAGGCACGATCGAGCTCATCGACTATCGGCAGGTGAGCGATGAAGCTGGCAACGTGATGGTGTCCAGCGCTGCCATGGTGCTCGTCAAATGATGCGCGCTACGCATTATGGTGCGATGGCGATGCTGCTGGCCAGCATCGTCGGGTGCAGCACGATGTACTACTCCACCATGGAGAAGTTCGGGTTCCAGAAAGCTGACATTCTCGTGGACCGCGTCGACGATGCTCGTGACGATCAGGAACAAGCCAAGGAACAGTTCAAGTCCGCGCTGGAGCAGTTTGAAGCGGTCATGAACCATGACGGCGGTAATCTTCGCAAACAATATGACAAGCTTGCGAAGGAACTCAGTCGATCCGAAGCGCGCGCCAACGATGTGCGCGAGCAGATTGATGATGTCGAGAACGTCGCTGGCGCACTGTTCAGAGAATGGAAAGCGGAGATCGAGCAGTTCTCCAGCGATGACCTTCGCCAACAGAGTCAGTCGCTCTACAACGACACACAGGTGCGATACAACTCGCTGATCGGCGCGATGCATCGTGCCGAGTCATCGATGGATCCCGTGCTGACCGCGTTTCAGGATCAGGTCCTGTTCCTCAAGCACAATCTGAATGCGCAGGCGATTGCGTCACTCGAAGGAACGGCATTGGAACTCGAAGGCGAGATTGAAGCACTCATTCGCGAAATGGAGGCTGCGATCGCCGAAGCAGATGCCTTCATTGCCAGCATGGGCGCGACCGGCTGACCATGCCTGATCTCAGCGCGATGCAGATGATCCTGATCGCACTGACGTGGTACGCCGCGCTCTCGCTCGTCACGTTCATCGCCTTCGCGATTGACAAACATGCCGCACGACGCGACCGATCTCGCATCAGCGAACGCACGCTGCATACGCTCGAGCTACTTGGCGGCTGGATCGGCAGTCTCGCCGGCCAGCGGTGGTTGCGTCACAAGTCACGGAAGCGATCGTATCGCTTGGTGCTCTGGATGATCATCGCATTGCACATCATCGGGTGGGCGCTGATCGGGTGGTGGCTAACGCAACGGTGAATACTTCGGTCATCGCCGCAGATTCCTGCCTCAACTCGTCCGAAAAGCCTGTCAACAGCGACCATGCACCCGCGCGACCTATGTACACTCTTTGCCCTCGTGGTTCGGCCACGATGGTGGTGTGCGGACGATGCGCCCAGCGGATGGGACATCGCCCAAGAGTAACCCTGGAGAACAATGTCATGACGATTCGAAGCAGGACGGCCCAGGCGGGCCTTGCGATCTGTGTCTCAACCCTTGCGATGAACGCGACAGCGCTCGGCGAGGAATTCAATCTTGTCAGCGGCGACCGAATCAGCGGCACCGTCATCGAAACGACCGCGGATCACATCGTGATCGACCACGCTGCCATGGGGCGCGTCGAACTCCCCAAAGACCAGATCATGGCCGGCATGAGCAGCGAGCGCCAGTCGCACTACTACGACACCGCACTTGCTGCGATGCAGGACATCGAAGCCGCCGAAAAGGAATGGAAGTCATACATCGACATCGGCGGTGGCGCCACGTTCGGCAATTCCGACACGCAGAATGCCAATGTGGCCTTTCAGACGGTTCGTGAGAATGATGCGACCCGAACGACCATCGATGCCAAGTACTTCTACGGTGCATCAGACGGCGATCGTGATGAAAACCGGTTCACCGCCGGCATCCTGCAGGACTGGTTCGTTCCTGATTCCCCATGGCTGTACTTCGCAACCGCTCGATACGACTTCGATGAGTTCAACTCGTGGGACTACCGCATCAGTGCACACGGCGGTGTGGGCTACGAATTGATCGTCGAGGAAGATCGCGACCTCACACTCCGTGCCGGTCTTGGTGCAAGCAGGGAATTCAACTCGCCTGATGACGATATTCGCTTCGAAGGCCTTCTCGGCGCCGACTTCAACTGGCAGATCTCCGAACGCCAGTCGTTCCACTTCGACACCACGATCTACCCGCAACTCGATGAGTTCGGCGAATTCCGAACGCTGTCGAACGCCAACTGGGCCGTGCTGATCGACGAAGAAACATCACTGAGCCTCACCGCCGGCGTGCAGCATGAGTACCAGTCTGAAGTCGATGGCGACACGGACGAGAACGACTTCCGCGTCACTGTTGGTCTGCGCTACGACTTCTGATCGACGACGCGTCGTACTTGATGGAGATACTTCATGTTCATGCTTCAGGATGATCCGTCGACCGTGATCGATGAGTCGGCCGCGGATACTGCTGGCGCCGAAACCGACGCCGTTGACGCCGTCAGCAACGCCGCCGATTCGGTCACAGAAATCGTCGACAATCCGGCGGCGCTTCAGGACTGGTTTGAATCCATGATTCCGACGTTCACCGCCTGGGGCGTCAAGATCGCAGGCGTGCTCGTCTTGCTGCTGATCACGTGGATCGTCTCGCGCTGGGCCGCCCGGGCAACGCGCAAGGCGCTCACGAAGGCGAACCTCGAGACCACACTCGTGCGCTTCTTCGCGAAGCTCACGAAATGGGGCGTGATGCTGATCGGCATCATCGGCTGCCTCAACATCTTCGGCTTCGATGCCACGTCGTTCGCCGCCATCCTTGCGGCCATGGGCTTTGCCATCGGCCTCGCGTTCCAGGGCGCGCTGTCGAACTTCGCGGCGGGCATCATGCTGCTCGTGTTCAGGCCGTTCAAAGTCGGCGATGTCGTGACCGTTGCCGGCAATACCGGCAAGGTGTTCGAAATCGAACTGTTCACCACCGCACTCGATACGCCGGACAACAAGCGCATCATCGTGCCGAACAGTGAGATCTTCGGCGCGGTCATCGAAAACTATTCGCATCACAACACGCGTCGCGTCGACGTCGCGGTCGGGGTGGACTACCCCGCGGATATCGATCAGACCCGCGCGGTCCTCGCGACCGCCATCGACATGACCGATGGCATTCTGAGCGATCCCGCACCTGCGATCGTGCTCACGACGCTCGGCGACTCCGCCGTCAACTGGGCGGTCCGCGCCTGGGTGCGCACGGAAGACTACTGGGCGGTCATGGAAGAACTCACGCGTTCCGTGAAGATGAAGCTGGATGACGCCAGCATCGGCATTCCGTATCCGCAGATGGACGTTCACGTGTTCAAAGAGAACGCCTGACCGTTCTTTCCTCCGCGTATCATGCCAGCCCGTCCCCGATGACCTCGGGCGACGGGCCGTTTTCGTTTCAACGATCAGGAGGCTCTGACATCCGAGCACTCGTGCAACGCGTTCGATCCGCATCCGTCACCGTTGAGGCATCGGGCCATCACGCCGCCATCAACGAGGGGCTGCTCGTGCTGCTCGGCGTCATGCAGGGCGATACCGAGGCGGACGCCGATTGGATGGCCGGCAAGATCGCGCGACTCCGCATCTTCCGGGATGACGAGGGACGAATGAACCGATCGGTCGAGGACATCAAGGGTTCGGTGCTGATGATCAGTCAGTTCACCCTCGCCGGCGACTGCCGCAAGGGGAATCGCCCGAGCTTCGTTGCCACCGCCGATCCTCCTGTCGGTGAGGCACTGTACGAACGCGCGATCGGGGCCCTGCGGCGGCTCGACGTGCCAGTGGAGGTCGGTGAGTTTGGCGGCGATATGCAGGTCGAACTCGTCAACGACGGCCCGTTCACCGTGATGATCGAACGGTGATCCCGAGCCGAGAACGAATCGATCGCTTTGATTCCCACGGCCCTGCCCGCCCTGAGGGGCCCTTAAGCGGGGTTCTCCTGGCGAGCTAGGGACTTTTTGCAACAGCCGTGCGAATTTTTCCTGAATGGATGAAACCTACAGGGCGGTTCGAGCGGATTGATACACGACCGTCAAGGGAATCGGGTCTCAGAGGTCCGCACGACGCACCACGATCGACCTTCCCGACGGCATACAACTTGCCCCCCCACAAGGAGCCCGTCCATCGCTGTCGCCAGCGGCGGGCTCTTTTTTTATGCGCTCGCTCTTTTTTTATGCGCTCAGAACTGAACGATCAGCTGTCAGCTTTCAGCAGTCACGAGTCGCTTGTACCCAGCCGCTCCATCGCCATCTGCATGTCATTCCACACCATCTGACGCGTCTCCTGCGTGTAATTCCGCAGCAGATACGCGGGATGAAACGTTGGCATGACATCCACCGTCAACGGCGGATCGGTCGCATCATCGGTGAACGTCGCCCACGTGCCGCGCAACTTGGTGATGCCCACGGTCGTCTGCAGCAACAGTTTCGCGGCCGGTCCACCCAACGTGACGATGACCTTCGGCTGGATGATGCGGATCTGCTCGTGCAGATACGACGAACACGCATCGATCTCGTGCTGCAACGGCGTCCGATTGTTCGGCGGCCGGCTCTTCAGCACGTTGGCAATATACACCTGCTCGCGCGCCAACCCCATCGCATTGATGATCTGTTCGAGTTTCTGACCTGATCGACCCACAAACGGGCGGCCCTGTTTGTCCTCTTCAGCACCCGGCGCTTCACCGACGAACATCAGCCCTGCATTCGGATCACCCTCGCCAAATACCGTCCGCGTATGCGCCGTCGCTTCCGTGCAATGCGGACACGCTGCATCGTGACGTTCATGCACCGCGTCCAGCGCCGCCTGCTTCTCGTCAGCGCTCACCGACGACACCTCCGCGCGCACCGGCTTGACCTCCGTCGTCGATGCCGAAGCCGTCACCACACTGTGAATCGGAACGAAGTCCACACCGAGCAGTGTGTTGGTCTCGAGATGCTGCCGCGCAACGCGCTGTCGCCGGTCGTGATCATCCTTGGGGCTTGTCATCTGCACCTCCATCAGGAACCGCTGGCGATTCTGCATCGGTGACCGAGACCGTCGTGACATCGTCAGGATGTTCACCGTCAGTCTCCGGCTTCGCCTCACCAAACAAGGACAACACCACCACGCCAAGCACCGCCACGATCGCGCCGATGACCGCCTTGGACGTGATGCGCTCCCGTTCCGCCAACGCCGCAAACGGCAGGATGAAAATCGGCGTCATCGCCATGAGTGTCGCCGCGATCCCGACGTTTGATGCATCGGCGGCAATCAACGAGCACCACACGCCGAGCACAGGGCCGAGCATGGTCCCCATCAGGATGAATGGAATCGAACTTCCCCACCGCCGCTGCCGACGACGATGCGACCGATGCTCGCCCGCTTGACGAATCGCAGCGCGCACGCCGTGCCAGATCACGGCAATCACCGCCATGCCGACCGCTGCGAATGCCATCCGGATCAATGTTGCGGAGAGCGGATCAACGTGTTCAGCCTCCGGCAACCGCGTGTGTCCCATGCCGAGCTTCGCAATCACGAACCCGATCCCTTGACACCACGCCGCACCGATGCCCAGGAGCAGACCGCGCCGCCAGTGTGGATGTGCTGTGCCATCATCTCGGGCAGGACGTTCTCGAATCACCCACGCGATACCCCCCAACGTGATCGCCATCCCGACGGCCATCATCAGGGTTGGCTGTTCGTTCAGCGCAAACCACGCGGTCAACGCGACGATCGGTGGCGCGAGCGTCATCAACAATGTACTTGTTCGACTGCCGACATCCACCAGCGCGGTGAACAGGAGTTGATCACCGATCGACAACCCGATCACGCCCGACAGAATCAACCACCACAGTCCAACGCTATCGACCGTCGGTATCCAGACGCCGTTCACCTGCCGACTGATCAATGCCAGAAATGCCACCGCGAGGAACAGGCGCGAGATGTTCACAACCATCGGACCGACGCGCCGACCGGCCGCCGCAAACGAAAGCGATGTGAACACCCAACACCATGCCGTCAGCAGTGCCGCGCCTTCGCCGCGATACGAACCCATCCAGTCGAGCATGAGCGGATAGTGTAGGCCGAGGCCACTGATCGAGAGCGGACCCGATCAGGTGAAGACTTTGTGTCGAATCGAAGCGACGATGCGTCGATCACCGCGGCGCCGGACGTATTGACGGGCCGCGTGATGAAAGCAACCATCGCTGACGAGCAATGCCGACGCATGCGGAATATCCGCCAGCCGCGCCATCTGATGCAACGCTCGTCGCTCACGATGCGTGAGCGTGCAGTTCCGCGCGAGCAACCGGCTCAACTGCGCATCGGCTCGCGACCGCGCTCCGCCCCATTGCAAGACGATCCACGCGAGACATGTCGCCAATGAGACGCCGAACACCACCGCGCCGATGATCAGCCAAGGCGGGCTCATCGCGCCGACCGAAGATTCCACCATCGGCCCGTACGGCAGTTCGTCGTAGCGAAGCGTCGCGAGCATCATGATCGGCGTATCGGTGTGCATGATCGTCTCACTTCACCTTCGCCGGCGGTGTGCGCAGAAGTCGGCGAGCACGCTCGGCACGACGCCGGACCTGGACCAGCGGATCATTTGATGCGAGATCATCCAGGACCGGCGAGAGCGATGTCGGGCCGCTGCGCGATGCGACCCAGATGGCACTCACGCGGTGCAGCGGCCGGTCGTCGGTCAACATCGTTTTGAGCGCCGCGGCGGCCTGCGCTTCGCGGCCACGAACGAGCGCGAGAATCGCGTTGGCACGAAGTCGATTGTTCGCATCGCTCTGGAGTGCTGCCAACCAACGCGCAGCCCGAGGATGCAGCGCCGCCGAATGCGATTGCGTGGCGACCGATGCCAGCGCCTCCACGGCGTTCGCACGCACCCGATCGTTCGCATGTTGTGTCGCCGCTCGGAGCGCGTGCAGGCGACTCGACGATGCACCATCGGCCAATGCGATCACCGCTGAAGCCGCAAGACGCATCGACGGCGATTCCGTCAGCGCGACTAGTTCCGTCTCAATATCCGAGATCAACCGGAGTTCACGGGCCAGGCGAATCAAGCCATCGGCTCGCGCTGGCGCGGAGTCAACGAGTGATCGACGCATCATGTCCAAAAACGCCGAGCGATCATCGCGCAGCCATGAACGCCCCAGAACGCGACGCTGTGGCGCATCAAAACGTTCGAAAGATGCGATGAACGCAGGCAAGTGCTGCTGCGCGGCTCGTACCAGTGCTCGCTGCGTCACCGCGGCTGTTCCGCCTGCGATCAGCGCCGTCAACATGTCATCAGCGATCACCGGCTGGCGAAGTGCACGGCGCATCGCGACGCGCGCTGTGACGGCATCATTCCCATTGAGCGCACGGTTGATCGTCGCATCCCGCACCGATGCTTTGTCGGACATCAGCCGAGGCCACAAACGAAGACGAACGATCGGATGCGCGGTGGAGAACATCACCTGCGCCCGCGATGCTCGATGACGCGCCGAAATCGGCAATGCCTCGAGCCAGCGCGCAAGATCGCGTTGTCGTTCCGGCGAAATGTGAGGCACAACTGTCGGCCCCGGAATGCAGTGCAGCGCACGATCGATTCGGCGCACCGCGCGCCGTCGATCCGGATTCATCAAGAGGTGCCCGGCGCTCAGAACCTCATCGAACGCATCAGGCGTTGCAGCGGTATGCATCCACCGCGCGACGGAACGCGCCAGCTCTGGCGTGGACAACCAGCGCAACAGGTTGCGGCGCACATCCGGAAAAGCCTGACGCTCCGCCAGCCCGCGCATCGCGAGCGTCGCGGGATGATCTTCTTCGCTTAGCAACACCTCCAGCTTCGGACCTGCCCACGGTGCGAGCAATGCTGCGGCACGTAAAGCATCGACGCTACGGTGCTTTCGATACGTCTCCAGCGCGATGGCCACCGCATCATCCAACTGCCGGCGAACTGCCTCGTCCCATCGGCGCTCGGCTGGTCGTTCGGTCCATGGTCGTACCAGTTCGAACAACACCGACGCCGCGCCGACGTTGAGATCCGACACCGGCGACTCGAGCAAGCCGGTCACCAACGGACACAACCCCGGATCGGCACGGTCGCGAATCAGTTCGAGGGCGTTGGCCGCCGCCTGCACGCCACCGGCTTCGATCACAGACTCCAGCGTCGGTGCGACCGCACGGGTCGACCGTCGGACGAGGACGCGACCATCTTCATCGAGTCGATGAAAGACCTTGACGACCGCAATGACCGCGGCCGATTCGCCGGTCTCCAGGGCGAGTCGGCACAGGTCCGGCAGCTCCTCATCGGTCGCCCATGGCAAGGCGTCGATCAGGACATCAGCCGCCCCACGGGGCGGTAATGCGCGGACAAATTGAAGGCGTTCGATCAGGCTGGGCATTGCGGCAATCCGTGCCGACAGTCAAGGAACCATCCACCGTCCATGTTCGGTGTCACCATGTCCACAGGTAGGGGCATCGGCTTTTCAAACCCCGAGAACTTGGGTTTTATCGGTCCATTCGACCGATACCCCCGGAGTGTGTGTAATTTCACAAAAAACTGTTGCCATTCAGCCTGAGGCGGCAACAATGCTCCGCGTGAACGGGAGGGGAGCGTTCCCGTTTGTCCGAATTTTCTAAGGATCGTCAATGAGTTCAACCCAGAAATCTTCGCTGCTGCAGACCTACAACATGGTCTTGTATCGCACGGCGCTCCACCCGGAATTCTTCGATATTCAGGCCCGGCAACGACTTTCGCAGGGCGACTATGAGTTCGAAGCCTGGCTGCTGCAGAGCGGCCATGCGATTCGGTTTGAGTGCAATGGTCTCTGTGTGACCGAAATCGTGTCGTCCGCCGTCGACCCGCTTCCCGAACGGGGCCTCGTCGCCTCGCTGCCGTGTGCCGGCGAGAAGGATCACGAGTGCGAATTTGGGGATCGTGTCGTCTTCATGACGTCGATCCAGACCGAGACGCTGTCCGACCACCTCTATCTGAGCACCTACAACGAGCTCCGCGACCACGCCGAGGACTCCGGGGCGCTCATGCTCGACTGGAATCACGAACTGAATCGGCCCGACATGTCCCTGCTCGATATGCAGCGGTACAACGATGAAGTGCACGTCCAGTCATATCACCTGAGAGCCGAAGGCGGCTTCGTGCTGAGGACGCAGTCGATCTTCCAGATCAAGCAGGCCGAGGAAGCCACCGCCCGCTGATCGAGCCTGATATCGTAAACGACATTAACGACAGGACGCTCCTCAAGAGCGTCCTGTTGTCATTCCGACGACTCGCTTGCCGTTACTGCATCGGCATCCGCATCCGAATCGACGTCCCCCGCATCATCCGATGCATCCTGAACATCAAGCTTCGGTCGCGCTGACACCACCGGCTGCGGCGCCATCGTGCCCGGCGTCAGACCCGCCTGCCAGATCTCATCCACATCCTGACCGTCGCTCGCGCGACGAACCAGCAGGTACGCAATCGTCGATGCACTGAATAAGTACGACATGACGTACGCACCAACCAGCAACACGATCAGCCGTTGCCAGAACCCAAGGACGGACGCCGCAGTGACGTTCGTCCAACCGGTCTGCTCCACGCCGCCTGTCGTCCGCAAATCGAACAAGCCGACACCGCCAACGACGGACATCGGCGATTCACTCCCCGCGACCGCGCCATAGATCGATGCGGTCAGATTCAGCGTCAGCGAAGCGAAGACACTGACCACGGCAAAGCCAACCGCGAGCCCGACAAGCGCTGTGGCGTAATACAACGCAAGGTGCACCGGACGCTGAATGACGTACGCATACGCGCGCTGCATCGCATCGCCCGCACTGCAGTTCTCACAGGCCACGGCAGGAATCAGCAGCGGCAGACCAATCGCATAACCCACGAGCAGAAACGCGAGCAGACAACCCAGGAGCAACGCAACGCCGTACAGCACGCTGCCGATCACGTTCAGCCCCGGCGCAATCATCAGAATGCCCAGACCGAACAATCCTGCAGCCGCAATTGCGACGGTGATCAACGGCAGCAACGGCGCGCTCACGAGCGCATTCGAACTGTCACGCACAAATCCAAGGGCATCGCGAATGCGCAATCGCTCCTGCTGTGCGTTCTGACACGCCGACATCCGGCTGAGTGCGCCGCCACCGACAGAACAGACGATCAGGAAGAACAGACCATAGAAGATCACGAATGTCGGTGATGCGCGCCAGAGATTCACGGGAAGATTGATGAACAAGTCGCGCACGCCCCCCACGGTCTGCGAGACATTCAGAACGAATGCACCACGCGTCATCGTGCCGAGTGATGCGCTGATGTGCGCAGCTGATGCCTGATACGGTCCCATGCGTTTGGCCGCGCGAAGGTCAACCATCATCTGTTCGTATGCCAACTCGCGGGCTGCAATCTCGTCTGCGGACAACCGCGTCGACCAGTCGCGCGATGCGTTGGCATAGCCGCGCTCGATCGGTGCGATCCACGCCGTCGCATCGTCCGGCCATCGTTCCGGCGCACGCTCAGGCCAGTCTTCCTGCGGGACGAATAAACGGATCGCCTCGCGCAGTGTCGATTCAGGATCCACCGATGTTGAGCCGACGCCCGCAAGCTGCCCCGGGGCAATGGTGTTGTCCGTGGCGGCGTCCCATGCCCGGCCGCCGAGCAACAGGATGATGACCATCGCAAGACCGATCAGCAGTCGGGGGACCTGCATCGATGCGGTGACCGCACGGAAGATCATCGGGAACCGAAACAGCTGACCGAAGTCGACGCCGTCGACGATGATGCGCTTCTTGACCGGTCGCATGGGCGATACCTCCAGGCAGAGACGAAGCCGCGCAACTCGATGCTACCACGGCCCCGCCGGTAACCTCCATCGGTCCGGCAGGCGGGGTGCCTCCACCAGCACCGCCGCCTTCAGGGACGAAGTCCACTGAGGGTGCTATCGTGTCCGGTTCGCCGGCCGGCCCGCCGTCGTGTGTCGGGCCGCCCCGCCGCATCATCCCCCCGTCCGAACCCGCTCAGAGAGGATTTTCCGGATGCCGTTTTCACTGCCCGACCTGCCGTACGCCCACGATGCCCTCGAGCCGCATATCGATGCTCGAACCATGGAAATTCACCACGGCAAGCATCACGCCGGCTACGTTTCCAAGCTCAATGCCGCCCTCGAAGGCCACGATGACCTCGCGGCCCACAGCATCGACGACCTCATCACCAGCCTGGATAAGGTCCCCGATGCGATCCGTGGCGCTGTCCGCAACAATGGAGGCGGCCACGCCAACCACAGCCTGTTCTGGTCCGTGATGAGCCCGAATGGTGGCGGTACGCCATCCGGCGCACTGGGCGAAGCGATCAACGCGACGTTCGGTTCGTTCGATGCCTTCAAAGAGAAATTCGCCGCCGCCGCCGCCACGCGCTTCGGTTCCGGCTGGGCGTGGCTCGGCGTGAACAGCGATGGCTCGCTCTGCGTCTGCTCGACGCCGAACCAGGACAACCCGCTCATGCCGGGCGTTGGCTGCGAGACGAATTGCACGCCGATCCTCGGTCTCGACGTGTGGGAACACGCGTACTACCTGAACTACCAGAACCGACGCCCGGACTACATCGGCGCGTTCTGGAACGTCGTCGACTGGGATGCCGTCGGCACCCGCTACGACAACGCCCGCTAAACAGCCGATCGAACAACCTCGCATTCGACCTTCACGGACCGTCTCGCCCACGTGCGATAACGGTCCGTTTTCGTGCGCGGTGGATCCCCCGACTCGCCAAAGCGCGCAGAGCGATGCGAGACGATGCGGTCCACCAATCCCGGCTGTCGATCCGTCTCCACCACGCCGATGTGGGGAAGTCGGTCGCGCCAATCCGAGCGTCGACCCATAACCGCCACCTTGACGTGGGGACGCGACGCATGACGCCACAGGACATCGTTCACGAGATCGCCCGCGCTGCGGTCCTCACTGACATCGCCGACATGCCCGGCCTCGTTGGTCTGCAGGATCAACTGGCGACACTCGCGGGCGACTTGATCGCCCATCCCGCCATCGCTCGCGAATGCACCGAGTGCTGCCAACGCATTGACCAGATCATCAATGCCGAGATCGCGGACGCCGAGGAGATCCTCGCTGCCGTCCGAAACATGATCACCGATCTGCAACAGCATCTGAACGGCACGCCGAAGGCTGACTGACGCCACCGGAACCCTCGCATCGCGCGTACCATGCGTGACCGATGCCCCGCGAGGATGCTGATTCCATCTCGCCACCACCCGACTCACCGGCCCCGCGCCGGCTGTCGTTCGCGATCATCCTGTCGCTGCGGTTTCTGTCCGCTATTCCCGATGCCACGGTCGTCCCCGTCCTCAAGGGACTGCTTGTCGATCGGTACGCAGTCTCCCCTGCCGCCGCCCACGCCTTCATGGCCGTCAACCTCATCGGCGGCATCATCAGCATCGGCTTCGCGCGACGCCTGCACAAGTTCTTCGGGACGAGTCGGACCGTTGCGCTCGCCGCCCTCTTCAACGGCTTGTTGCTGGCAGTCATGGCACTGCCGATCGGCTTCTACCCGACGCTTTTGATCCGCATCGCGGAAGGCGCGATGGACCTCATCGTCTATGCATTGTTGTTCGCGGTGATCGGGAACTCCGGCGCGCCCGAACGGCGCGGTATGCGCATGGGCGCCGCCGCCACCGCCATGATGCTCGGCATCGCGTCCGGTCTTGGCCTGGGCGGCATCATCGGACAAAACGACGCGACGCTCACGCTCTGGCTCGGTGCGGTTGCGTGCATGATCGTCAGCACGGTCGGCGAACGCTTACTCCCCCGCCGGCACATCGGCCGGCCCGACGACGAAGATACGGCCGACACATCGACCCAACCACGGAGTCCGCTCTGGCCCACGCTCGCGATGATGTTCACGGATCGCGCGCTCTCCGGCGTCCTCACGACAACCATTCCGTTGTACTTCACCATTCAGCTCGAGATGACGACTGCGAAAAGCGGTGGCGTGATCGGTATCGCCATGCTGATGCTCGCGCTCGGGGCGTTCCCGGCGGGAAAACTGGCCGATGTCGTCGGCCCCGTGCTCCTGCGACTTCTGGCCGGCATTGGGTTCGCCAGCTGCTACGCATTGCTTCCGTTCATTGCCGAGCAACCAGTGATTCGGCTTGTCGTGATGGCTGGCATCGGGTTGACCGGTGCAGCCCTCTTCGCCTGTTCATTGGAACTGGTCAGCCGAAGCAATCGTGGTGTCACCGGTATGCACGCGTTGCACGCGGCCGGAAATCTCGGTTTCTTCGTCGGCCCGATCGCGTCCGGTGCACTGCTATGGATCATGGGCGATGAGGAATCACCGCGTTCGGCGTATCTCTTCATCATGGTCTTGTTCGCGGTGCTCCACACGCTGACGACGATTGTCTGTACGGTACGGTTGATGCGATCATCACCGCAGAGCGCAGCCGACGTCGAGACGCCGGATTCACGATCAGCGTGAGATGCGCTGCGGGTAGCATGCACGCATGACGACGGCCCGTCGTCCAACCCGCGTCCGCACGCAGTTCATCGCGAGTCTGATCGCGGGATTCGTGATGTCGTGGCTTGTCCTCCTCGTCATTCCATTCCTGCCACTAGACGAGTATGCGCCGGGACCATTTGCTGGCGCACACGAAGATGATTGGCTAGAGGGATGGCGTGAGGGCCATGATGATGTGCGACTGCTGGTCGAGCACGAAATCGCTCGCGTGAACGTGACAACTGTCGATGTTAACCACGTTGACTTCCGTCAGGGCGCTGGCCGCGCTGAGACAGGAATCTGGGTAGCCGATTGGGACAAGGCTGGCGTGTTCGGCGACCACGTTCAGGAGGAACTTGCGTGGGATGTGCACACATGCGGCTGGCCAGTTTGGTTCGCGTATGGACGGGCATGGCACACACGAGACGCGAATGACGTATACGTTCGACTCTATGAGGGCATCTTGCCTGCTGACTTCTGGCCGTACAACTCCGAACTCGCATGGCCTGAATCCAGACTGCCTTTCCACATTCGTTCGCTTCACCTCATCGCCAACACCCTCTTCTACGCGGTCATCGTCTGGCTCCTTTGGTTCGCGCCGCGCTACATCCGGCGCTGGCGACGACTCCGCACCGAGAGGTGCATCATCTGCGCGTACCCAACGAAGCAGGGCGAAACCTGCTCCGAATGCGGCACCATCGCCACCGGCATGCGCTGGCGAGGCTCCGCAACATGACGGCACGTCGTCCAACACGTATTCGTACCCAGATCATCGCGTGCGCAATCGCGGGCTTCGTTGTGTCGTGGGCGATCGTCGCTCTCATCCCGATCGTCGATCTCAAACCCATTTCCTGGATCGACGTCAAAACACCAATCCCCGAGCAATCTGAGTCCGTGCGCAACACCATTCGCGACCTGCTCACCAACTGGGAGCATGATGTCGCGCTGTACCTCGAGAACGACCGAAGTATAGTCTCCGGCATGCGCGCCCTCGGCAAACGCCAGATTCGCATCGACCGCAGGCCGCCCAATGATCCGTACTTCGTCGAGAACTTCGGTCGGACCGATTTCGGCTGGCCGTTCTTCATGGCTCGGTATGAGTTCGCCGGAACGCGCGTGCCGTCGCTGAGACGGAGTCTTCTGATCGAACAGGAATGGTCGCAAGGCGGACCGAAGGCATTGCAACTCCATGGCGTCCTCACCGCCGAACGTGATTTCGAGAGCGGTGTCGGCAATGAGTTCGTCTCCATCCCGTTTGGCGGCTTCAGCGGTTTCACATCCGATCCGCTCGCGTGGGAACCGTGGGCAATGCCGACAACGCCGCTGCTTCCGGGCATGCTTGCCAATACGTCACTCTATGGCATAGTGCTCTGGCTCCTCTGGTTCGCGCCGCGCTACATCCGTCGCTGGCGACGCCTCCGCCGCGAGAAGTGCATCATCTGCGCGTACCCAACGAAGCACGGCGAAACCTGCTCCGAATGCGGTACGATCGCCGCCGGCATGCGCTGGCGTCACGCACACACTTCTCCCTCAACCAAATGAGGATCGGCGCCCCGGAAGGCGCCGATCCATCACGCCGGCGTTACACACAGACCATCGGTGAGCTGTCGCTCGCGGTTCGAGCCGATTCGTCGCCACGCGCACCGAAGCGAACGAATCGCGCGAGCGGATGGTCCGTGCAGGTATCACGCCGACTCTTCTCCTCCTACCAGCATCACAGTCCGTTGCTTTCGAGCCATTGACGAGCCGCCGCGCTGTACAACGGACCGTACTCCGGATCCCACTGCACATACGCGGTATGCAACGCCTCCATCAATGCCTCACGGGCTTCGTCAATATCATTAAGGTCCGCCATCTCGGACACCGCTTCGTTGATCCGCTGCCGTGCAATGTTGTGAAACGATGCCGTGCCCGGCGACGCATGCTGATGCAGATGACGATTCACGATCAACCCCGGCATCTCATCCAGCCAGCCTGCTGGCGGTTCGACGCCATGATTCATCTTGTAGAACGCTCGCGCCCACTGCTGCGGGACGATGTGATGAATGTCAAGATCCTTGCCGAGCAGGCGCGCTCCCGCCGTCGTGCCACGAAACGCCTTGAGTTCGCCTGCCGACTTCAACTTCGCGAGATCCACGAATCCATCCACATCCTGCGCTTCTCGGTACATCGCGACCATCAGGGCATCGCAGAGTTCCGGCAACCCGGCATCAAAGCGCCGCCGCGCTGCACCGACCGAAGTCTTCTCCAGCGCCGTCTGAAACGCATCGAAGTGGCTGGGCGATGTCGGCAGGAGTTTCTCGACAACGGCAAACGCGTTCGCAAATGGATCGCCGCATGTGTTGTGTACCCATAACTGATCCGCGCCGGCAAAGTATGTATGCGGCCCTTCTACTTCGAGGTTGTACACCCTGGTCGATGCTGCATGATCTGCCCGCACGTGGGCATCGATGCGTTTCACGTGCACCGCGTGACCTTCAATGGCGCTCACAAGCGTCATGCCGGCATCGAGTGATGCGGCGGGAACGAAGCACGCGCACTCCTCGACATAAAAGGGATGCTCCACTGTCGTTGTCAGCCTGCCTTCGCGGGCTGTCTCGCCCGACGATTCGATGGCGTACACAACGTCAACGAGCGCATCCGCCTCGCGTTGCCAGACTCGAGTCACCGGCTGGCTGACGAGCGCGCCCGTGTCCACATGTCGAGCCAGGACGAAGTCGCCAGGTTGAATCAGCTCGATCGGCGTGAGTCCCATGGCGGCCTGAACGAGTGTGCCTGCCGGGAAGCACTGTCGGATCGTGAGCACTTGCGCGACCTTCTCGATCAGTTCCTCGAGCTTCGCCACGATCGTGTGCATCAACTCAGGTGAGATGCCGGGAATGTCCGGCACCTTCAACGCGATCGAATTGCATCGCGTCTGGACACGGTGAATCGTGCCGATCACGCGGACGACGCGCAAGCCGACATTCGCGGTCCCCGCGGTGCCGATTGCTGCCAGCACTTCAACGACCGCTTCGCCGACGATGCGGCCCATGATCCAGCCCGCGCCGTGCCCCAGCTCACTGCCTTCGATCTCCAGCAGGTCCGCGCGAATCGATTCGAGAATCTCGATGATTGTGTTCGCGACGTACGGCATCGCCGCGCCGAGCGTTGACACAAATGGATCCGACTGGACGAGCAAGGCCACGATGACATCCGTGTTGTCGAGCAACACATCGTGCACACGTTGGCCGATGATCGCCGCGGTCTCTTTCGCGAGTTCGTACTTCCGCTGATCCTCCTCGATCAGAAACTCACCTGATCGAACGAATCGAATTGCCATCGGAAGCGGCTGATAGTGCTTCGCGTAATGCACGCCGAACTTCACAATCAGCCCCGCGGTGTCGACGAGATCAGCGCCAGTGTCCCACAGTCCCTTGGCGAAACCCTTGTAGTACGAGAGACCGAAGTCGACCCAGAACTCAAAGATGTCTTCGACCGTACCTTCCTCGAGCGTCTCAAGCAGGCCCGCGCCATCCGTCGAGGGCACCGTCAGCATCGCCGCCGGTGTGCCGTGCTTCGGATCCGCCAACACGATGCGCTCATCGTGCATGGTCAGTCCGTATGAGCGGCCGTTGACATCCGGTGCGCCGCCAATCGCGACGAGTTCAATCTCATCCACCACGTCCGGCAGGAGCAGCGGGCCAAGGATCTCCATCACGAACGGTTCATGCGGTCCACCATCTGATGCTTCCACCGTTTCCGCGACAATCGTGACCGTGTGATCTGTCCAGTCGGCATGATGTTGCGCTTCAACGGCGTAGACGGCCCGGCATACACCGTGTACGTCCCGATCGAAGTTCAGTGTGCGCGGCTCGACGTT